>NZ_JBQYSN010000019.1:0-61969 GCF_052686535.1 Agrobacterium sp. DKPNP3
TGAAGCAACCCTCGTCACACTCGGCCTCATCCTCGGGCTTGACCCGAGGATCTACTGGATGTCCGGGTTTTGGATCCTCGGGTCAAGCCCGTGGATGACAGAGGGAAAGTTTCGCTCCTAAGACTATCGGCGCCTTTTATGACGCAAATACCCTATTGGAGAGAGAGCATGCAGACACCTTCCGTTTTTCCCAAGGGCGCGCAGCGGACGGAAAACGGAACGGAGTTCGCGGTCTATTCGCGGCATGCTTCCCAGATCGATCTCTGCCTTTTTGATAAAACCGGTGACAAAGAAACGGCGCGCCTTCCGATGGTGCGCGGCGAGGATGATGTTCATCGGCTGACAGTCTCCGACGCCAGCACCGGCACACGCTATGGCTTTCGCGCCCACGGCATTTATTCACCCGACCATGGTCTGTGGTTCGATCCGGCAAAGCTGCTCCTCGACCCCTATGCAACGGAAATTGACCGCCCGTTTCGCCACGATCCCGCGCTATATGCCTTTGGTCAGGAAACGGGCCACATCGTGCCCAAGGCAATTCTTTCCCCTCATCACCCGCTTCAACGCCAGCCGCCGCTTTTTGCCCAAGGCGGGCTGATTTACGAACTCGCCGTCAAATCCTTCACCCAGCTGCATCCCGACGTCCCCGAGAATATCAGGGGCACCGTCGCGGCGCTTGCGCATCCCGCCATTCTCGCCCATCTGAAAAAGATCGGCGTTGATGCGGTCGAACTGATGCCAATCACGGCGTGGATAGACGAACGCCATTTGCCCCCTCTCGGCCTTTCCAACGCCTGGGGGTACAATCCGATCGGCTTCATGGCGCTCGATCCGCGCCTTTGCCCGGGCGGCCTGCCGGAACTGCGCGACACGGTTGCGGCATTGCATGCGCAGGGCATCGGCGTCATTCTTGACCTGGTCTTCAACCACACCGGTGAAAGCGATGTCGAGGGTTCGACCATGTCGCTGCGCGGCCTCGACAATCTCACCGCCTTCCGTCACATGCCGGGAAAGCCGGGCGAGCTCGTCAACGATACCGGCACCGGCAATACAGTCGCCTGCGACCACCCCTATATTCGCCAGCTCATCATTGATTCGCTGCGACACTTCGTTCTTCATGCGGGGGTGGACGGCTTCCGTTTCGATCTGGCACCCGTGCTCGGGAGAACCGCGGCGGGTTTCGACATGGCCAGCGAAACATTGGCCGCCATGCATTCCGATCCTGTTTTGTACGACCGGGTGCTGATCGCTGAACCCTGGGATATCGGGCCCGGCGGGTATCAGCTTGGCAATTTCCCGCAAAGCTTTCTCGAATGGAACGACCGCGCCCGCGACGACATGCGCCGTTTCTGGCGTGGGGATGCCGGCATGACAGGCGCACTCGCTGATGCCTTATCCGGCTCGTCTCCGATTTTCTCCAGACACGGGCGGACTAAAAGCCGGAGCGTCAATTTTCTTGCCGCCCATGACGGTTTCACCTTGTTCGACCTCGTCAGCCATGAGCGCAAGCACAATGATCAAAATGGTGAGAACAATCGCGACGGCCATAACGACAACCATTCCTGGAACAATGGTTTCGAAGGTCTGACGGACGATCCTGCCATCCTGGCAGCGCGGCTTGCGGATGTGAAAGCGCTGCTATCCACGCTTTTTGTCAGTCGCGGCACCTTGATGCTGACGGCAGGCGACGAGGGAGGGCGCAGCCAGCAGGGCAATAACAATGCCTATTGTCAGGACAACGCCATCAGCTGGGTCGACTGGTCATCCCTCGTCCCAGACCTGATCGAGCACACGGCGTTTCTCGCGGCGCTCCGCAAACGTTTTGACGTGTTTGCCAAGGCCGATTTCTTCACTGGGCGCGGTGATGTCCTTTGGCTTGCGCCGGGCGGTGAGGCGATGACGGTGGCAGATTGGGAAAGCCAGGAGGTGCAGGCCTTCGCCATGATGCTTTTCACTCTGGACCGTGAAACTGGTGAGGACGCAGAGCTAGCCGTGCTGATCAACCGCAGCCGGAACGTCGTGCCGTTTGCCCTGCCGGGCGATGGCTGGTCCGCGATTGGTACGGATTTCGGCAATCCCGCCTTCCTTCCAGCCCGCTCGGTTGTCTTTTATCTGCGCGGTTGATCACGTCGCGTCACCAGCCGTATAAGTCGCGGTAAACCAATGCGGACGAGGTAAGATGACAAAAGAAATTGCGCTGGCGGAGATGAAAAACCACGTTGGCAGCGAGATGGGCGTTTCCGACTGGATTACGGTTGACCAGTCGATGATCGATGCCTTCGCCAAAGCGACGCTCGATGACCAGTTCATTCACACTGACCCGGAGAGAGCGAAGGCAGAAAGCCCGTTCGGCGGCACCATCGCCCATGGATTTCTGACGCTCTCTCTTCTTTCAGCCCTCAACTATGATGCCCTGCCCCGTATTCGTGAGCAAACCATGGGCATCAATTACGGTTTTGACGCCGTCCGCTTCGTCGCTCCTGTCAAAAGCGGTGCGCGGGTGCGCGGTCGTTTCACGCTGGCAGAGATCCGCTTTCGCGGCGCCACAATGTTGATGACGACTTACGATGTCACGGTGGAAATCGAAAACGAAAAGAAACCTGCCCTCACCGCCCGCTGGACGACGATCAGCCAGTTTAACGCAGAAGATCGGCCACAGGACGCCTGAGGCGCAGGCAGGGAGAACCCGCATGCATGACGAAGCGGTAAGGAATGCGTTTCTGGTTCAGGCAAAAGCCTGTGACAGCCTCGGATCTCCCTTTACAGCGCGGCTTTGTCGCGTTGTCGCCACACGGCTCGACCGGCAAACCGAGGTGGGCGAGACTATCTTGTCCTGGCCCGGCGATGTTGGACCTTCCGGCGATTCCGTTCCCCTGCGGTTGGCCGGGGCGTTGCATGCCCTTGCGATAGAGGAAAAGATCGCCCCTCTTGTCGATATCGGCCCTGACGACGAGGACGCACTTTGGCGTGCCTGTGCCAGTGCCCTGCGTTTCCACGCCGCCTTCATTCTCGAACGATTGAAATCGCCTCCGCAGACCAACGAGGTTCGCCGATCCGCCGTTCTCTTGCCCGGCTTCCTTACGCTCGCAACATTGACCGGCAGGAGGCTTGTGCTTTCGGAAATTGGTGCCAGCGCTGGGCTCAATCTGCAATTCGACCGCTACCAGTATCGTTTGGGTGACCTCGATTGGGGTCCGCAATCGGAGGTATTCCTGTCACCGGAGTGGCACGGAGAGAACCCGCCCCGTGAAGAGATTGAGGTTATCTCGCGCGCCGGCTGCGATCTCAATCCGCTTGACCCGTCATCTGAGGAGGATCGGCTGAGATTGATCTCTTACGTCTGGGCCGACCAGACGGACAGGCTGGAAAGAACAGCGGCAGCACTGCGCCTTGCGCAGGAACACGGCCTGCATGTCGAAAAGGCTGACGCGGTTGATTGGCTAAAATCGCGCTTGGCGCAGCGGTATGAAGGCGCGACGCACGTGATCTACCACTCGATCGCCTGGCAATATCTGCCGGACCGCTTCAAGGAGGCGGGAGAGGCGCTAATGGCAGAGGCCGGAGCGCGGGCAACGGCAGAGGCTCCGCTTGCTCGCCTCCAGATGGAGGCAGATGCGGCGCCCAATGGTGCCGCGATCACCCTGCAACTATGGCCTACGGGCGAGAAGCAGGAAATCGGCCGAGCCGATTTCCATGGACGATGGGTCGAGTGGCGAGGTTGGCAGACCTAGAGTATTTACGGTGATTACGGGATCACAATTAATGCTCTATCCCTTTCGCTTTGCCCCATTGTCCGACGCCGAAGCGAACACGCTTCGTCTGGAAATGCTCCAGGGCGTTTTTGGGTGGATCCTTGGCGCCCTTTTCTTCAACATCTTATATCATCACGTCCTGCGCCGCTTCCTGCAACAAACCGCCGACATAGGTCGCGAAAGAACGCCAGCACTCCACCCGGAACGTGTCATCTGCCGTGCGCAGCAGCACAACTTCCGCCTTACCGAACACGGTGCGTGAGCAGGCGCCGACCGGGAAGCTTGCTAGCGACAGATCCTGCGGGCAGCCGGCATTTAGCGCAGCTTCAGCGCCGGCACCCGACACGATGATGGCGTTGTTGCGATGGGAAACGTCTGTTGCCGAGAACAGACCGGACACATTGGCAAGCGCCGCCAACAGGTCGCTTTCGCCCTGATCAATCACTAGCCATTCATCCGGCCCCAGCCACAGGGCGGAGCGCAGGCCCGAGGTGACAGATGTTTTCGGCCTCACCGGCAGGGCAAGACCAAGCGCTTCTGACAAGGTAGGCATGGCGCTTTCCCGTGCGCGCAATGCCAGCCGCGAGGCCGAAGCCGCTGGCTTCAGAGACACGAAAGGCGAGCCGCCGTGAAAATCCTCAAGTACGGATTTGCGTTTTGCGTGCAGCATATCAGCCATTGAGACGGGCTCCTTCCTTGTCGAGGAAGACCATGTCGGTCACTTCGACGGCAATGGTTTTATCGGCAAGCGGGATGTAGAGCGTTTCGCCCATGCGCGCCCTGCCATCCGCCACCAGGGCGAAAGCAATGGAATGGTCAAGATTTTCCGACCAGTAGGCCGAGGTCACATGGCCGAGCATGGTCATCGGCTTTGGCTGGTTCGGATCGGCAACGATCTGACCGCCCTCGTCCGGTACGGTCAGCCGGTCCTTCGTCTTCAGACCGACGAGCTGCTTGCGGCCGCTCCGCGTAAGATCGATGCGTTTCAGCCCGCGAATGCCGACGAAATCCGTCTTCTTCTTGGAGACGGCCCAGGCAAGCCCGGCATCGTCAGGCGTCACCGTGCCATCCGTGTCCTGACCGACGATGATATAGCCCTTTTCGGCACGCAGGATGTGCATCGTCTCGGTGCCATAGAGGCAGCCGCCAACGGCTTCCGCCCGGTCGCGGATCGCGGACCAGACAGCTGCGCCATAATCGGCAGGCACATTGATTTCAAAACCGAGCTCACCGGTGAAGGAGACGCGGAAAAGCCGCGTCGGCACGCCGCAGAACTTGCCCTCGGCCACCGCCATATGCGGAAATGCGTCAGGCGAGATATCGATACCCTCGACGAAAGGCGCGATTACCTCCCGCGCCTTCGGTCCCTGCACGGCAATCACGGCCCACTGTTCGGTGGCCGACGTGAGCCAGACATCGAGATCCGGAAATTCGGTCTGGAGATAATCTTCCATGTGCTGGAGAACACGCGGCGCACCGCCCGTCGTCGTCGTCACATGGAAACGGTCCTCGGCCAGACGCCCGACGACACCGTCATCGTAAACGAAGCCGTCTTCGCGGGTCATGATGCCATAGCGGCAGCGGCCGGGCTTCAGCGTGTCCCAGGCATTGGTGTAGATGAGGTTCAGGAACTTCGCCGCATCCGGGCCAACCACCTCGATCTTGCCGAGGGTGGAGGCGTCGAACACGCCGACGCTGTCACGCACCGTCTTGCACTCGCGGTTGATCGCCTCATGCATGTCCTCGCCTGCACGCGGGAAGAACCAGGCGCGTTTCCAGTTGCCGACATCTTCGAACACCGCACCGGCCGCGAGTTCTTCCTCATGCATCGGTGTCTTGCGCGCCGGATCAAACAGCGCACCACGCGAATGATTGATGAGCGTCCCGAAGGTAACCGGCGTATAGGGCTGGCGGAAGGTGGTGAGACCGACCTTGGGCAAGTCCCGGCCCAGCGCTTCCGATGCGATGGCGAGGCCATGCATGTTCGACATCTTGCCCTGATCGGACGCCATGCCATTGGTGGTGAAGCGCTTGATATGCTCGACCGAATGCATGCCCTCGCGCACGGCAAGGCGGATATCTTTGGCGCAGACATCGTGCTGGAAATCGATGAACGCCTTGACTCCGATTCCCTCGCCAGCACCTTCCGCCGCACCGATCATGCCGCCAGTCCACGCCCTGGCATTCTCGCCCGAAAACGCGACCGATCCGCCGCCAGCCGCTGCGGCTTCGGCAATGATCGCGGCAAGATCATCCGTGCCGTTGCAGGCGCCGATGGAGACGCAGTTCTGAACATGGACGTCAGGCAGGAAGCGCTGGTTAGCCGCGTCGAATTTCAGTTTGCCGCGCGACTGGGAGAAAAGATGCACCGACGGTGTCCAGCCGGCGGAAACGACAAGCGCATCGATAGCAATCTTGCGTTTGTTGGAGCCGCCATTGCGTCCGACGGTCATCGAGGATACGCGCAGGCGACCGGCGGTGTCGTATACGCTGTGGCCCGCCAGCACTTCGATGCCGAGCGCCCGGGCCTCATCCAGCAGACGCTGGTCCGGATTTTCGCGGCAATCGACGATGGCGGCGATCTTCACCCCGGCCTTCTTCAGATCGAAAGCCGTCTCATAGGCTGAGTCATGGGCGGTGTAGACACCGACATTATGCCCTACGGTAACTCCGTAATGGTTGAGATAAATACGGGCCGCTGAAGCCAGCATGATGCCGGGCCGGTCATTATTGGCGAAGACCATATGGCGCTCGATCGCACCGGCCGCCAGCACGACCTTTTTGGCGCGGACCTGCCAAAGGCGCTCGCGCGGCTGGTGTTTGGCCGGTGTCGCGAGATGATCGGTGACGCGTTCGGCGAGCGCGACGAAATTGTGGTTGTAATACCCAAAGGCGGTCGTGCGGGTCAGAACCCGGACGTTGGGCATGGATTGCAGTTCAGCAAGCACCTTCTGCGCCCATTCATAACCGGGCAGACCATCGATCACCGCGCCAGTGTCGAAGCGTAACGCACCGCCGACCTCGGCATTCTCATCCACCAGAATGACGCTGGCACCGGTTTTTGCCGCCGACAGCGCCGCCGTCAGGCCGGCCAGGCCTGCACCGGCGACGAGCACGTCGCAATGGGCATAGCGGCCGGAATAATGATCGGCATCAGGTTCGCTCGGCGCCTTGCCAAGACCGGCGGCTCGGCGGATCAGCGGTTCGTAAATCTTGTGCCAGGCGGCCTTCGGCCACATGAACGTCTTGTAGTAGAAACCAGCGGCAAACATCGGCGACAGGAGGTCATTGACGGCGCTGAGATCGAAGGAAAGCGACGGGAAACGGTTCTGCGAGGCGATGATCGCGCCGTCGAACACTTCCTGCACCGTGGCGCGCACGTTGGGCTGCTTGCGCAGGCTGTCGCGCGACACGTCGATCAGCGCATTCGGCTCCTCCGGCCCGGCGGAGAGGAAACCGCGCGGGCGGTGATATTTGAATGAGCGGCCGATGAGATGCACGCCATTGGCCAGCAGCGCGGAGGCGACGGTATCACCCTCCAGTGCCGGATAAATCTTGCCGTCGAATGTAAAGCGCGCGGTTCTCGCTGGAGTAAGACGGCCCGCACCCTTGATACGATAATCGCCGCTCATTGCCCGGCTCCCTTTTCTGCGGAAAGGACCGTTTCGGCATCGGGCTTCGGTTCACCCGCCTTATAGGTCATCAGGAATTTGTCGCTGACCGAATCGCGGGCGGCGTTGAAGAAGCGGCCGCAACCGTGAATGTGCCGCCAGCGTTCGAAAACGAGGCCCTTGTCATTGTCGCGAATGAAGAAATACTCCGCGAAGGCCTCGTCGGAGATATCGGCGATGTTTTCCGGCCGCGCTATATGGGCTTCGCCCGCCCAGCGGAATTCCAGTTCGGAACGGTCTTCCCCGCAATAGGGGCAATGGATCAGAAGCATCGTCGCTCCACCTAGAGAGAATTTTCCGGAAGGATCGTTCCGGCGGGTTGGTCACACAGCCGCTTCCCCATGGCTACGAAGGGGGAAAGCCGCTTTAAAAGCTGCTCGAAATTATCGAAGGGGCGCAGCGCCGAGGCCCGGCCCATATTGACGATCGCAACCGCCATCATGTCGGTATCGATCGCGAAGGGATAGTCCTGCTCGCCATCCTCCTTCTCGCCGACAAAATAGACCATCTTGTTCGCGAGGCTTGGAGCACACAAAAGCAGGCCTTTTTCCGCCATGAAGGGCCAGTCTTTCTCGCCCTGCATCTTCTGGATTTTCTGGCTGCGGAAATCCTTTGCATCGGGAATGACGCTGCCGGCAGGCACGCCGTCGACCGCGCCGGAGACGTTGATCGCAAGCATGGCCGC
The DNA here is from genome assembly GCF_052686535.1 of Agrobacterium sp. DKPNP3. NCBI lineage: Bacteria > Pseudomonadati > Pseudomonadota > Alphaproteobacteria > Hyphomicrobiales > Rhizobiaceae > Agrobacterium > Agrobacterium sp. DKPNP3. The sequence continues at coordinate 8,109 of NZ_JBQYSN010000019.1, forward strand.
CGCCAGCATCAATGCGCCACCGCCGCAGCAGCAGCCTCATCGATCAGCCGGCCTGTGCGGAACCGGTCGAGCGTCAGGCCAGCCGCCAGACGATGCGGTTCCCCGCGGGCGATGAGATGCGCGAAGAGATTGGCCGAACCCGGCGTCGCCTTGAAGCCGCCCGTGCCCCAGCCGCAATTGACGAAGAGATTCGGCACCGGTGTCACGCTCTGGATGGCCGACCGATCGGGTGTGTTATCGGTAATGCCGCCCCATTGGCGCATCATCTTCACACGGCGGAAGATCGGGAACAGCTCGCAGATGGCGTCCAGCGTATGGGTGATGATCTGGAGACCACCGGTCTGCGAATAGGAATTATACTGGTCGGTGCCGGCACCGATGACCAGCTCGCCCTTGTCGGATTGCGAAATATAGGCATGCACCGTGTTGGACATGACGACACAGGGGAAGATCGGCTTTAACGGTTCCGACACCAGCGCCTGCAGCGGGTTTGAGTGCAGCGGAACACGCACGTCAGCCATCTTCATGATCACGGACGAATGGCCGGCGGCGGAAACGCCGATTTTCTTGGCGCCGATGAAACCGCGATTGGTCTCGACGCCCGTTACAGCCCCGTCAGCTCCGCGGCGGATGCCTGTCACTTCGCAATTCTGGATGATGTGCACACCGCGATCGGAAGCGGCCCGCGCATAACCCCATGCCACCGCATCGTGGCGCGCGGTGCCGCCGCGACGCTGAAGGGCGGCGCCATTGATCGGGTAACGCGCATTGCCTGATATATCGAGCGGCGGACAATACGCCTTTGCCTGCTCCGGCGTCAGCCACTCATTGTCGATGCCATAGAGTCTGTTGGCATTGATATGGCGGCTGAAGGACTGCCGATCATGGATATTGTGCGACAGCATCATCACGCCGCGCGCCGAATACATGACGTTATAATTCAGATCCTGGCTCAAGCCTTCCCAAAGCTTCAGGGAGTGCTCGTAAATATCCATGCTCTCTTCATAGAGATAGTTGGAGCGGATAATGGTGGTGTTGCGGCCGGTATTGCCGCCGCCGAGCCAGCCTTTTTCGAGAACTGCGACATTGGTAATGCCGTGTTCCTTGGCAAGATAATAGGCAGCACCCAGACCGTGACCGCCGCCACCAATGATGATGACATCATAGTCCTTGCGCGGCTCGGGTGAGGCCCATTGCGCATCCCACCCTTTATGACCCCTGAGCGCCTCACGCGCCACGGCAAAAACGGAATATTTGCGCATTCTCGGTCTGCTCCTTAAGAACCGGCAAGAGACCGGCAACATCGTCCCGGTCCATATCATTACACATGGCAAATCAGGATGGGAGGCAATATCCATTTTGCGACGCCGCAATGATTTTGTTTCGACATCGCGACAGGAATCGTCTGCGGGAGGCGTTTTACAGGCGGATTATCCGTCTGCGGCTGGACTTGTTGCCAATGATCTGATATTCCACGCGACCAATCGCCCCGCCTTACGGCCGGATGAACGAATTTTATTTGCGTGCGAATACCTTTATTCGCCCAGCAAGACAGCAAAATTAAAGGAACAGGATACACGTGCAGGTACTAGTCCGCGACAATAACGTTGATCAGGCGCTCCGCGCCCTGAAGAAAAAGATGCAGCGCGAAGGCATTTTCCGTGAAATGAAGATGCGCGATTTCTTCGAAAAGCCCTCCGAGAAGCGCGTCCGCGAAAAGGCCGAAGCCGTTCGCCGCGTCCGTAAGCTTGCGCGCAAGCGTGCACAGCGCGAAGGTTTGGTCGCTGGCGCCCGCGCAGGTCGTTAACAGGCCGTCTTTTGGACGTTTTTGAATGCTTGTTGGGCGGGGGCGATCAGTTCGTCACCGCTCTTTGTGTTTGTGGTCGGAGAATGTTCATGAGACCGGCCTGCGAGGGAACCCACATCGAATGATCGCTGTCGACGCCTGTGTTGTGAAAATGTCCGATGCCTCCAAGCGCCGGATGCCCTTGATGCGCAACAGAGGGTTTCGCGCTTCTCTTGTGGTCTGCACCGTGCTTGCGGGTCTTTCCGGCTGTGCGACTTCCAACCAGACGGACGATGTGTTCCGGATCGACCGCGCCCAGGGCTCGCAGGAAAATATCGCATCTCTCACGTCGGTCATCAACGCCAATCCGCAGGATCCGGAGGGATACAATGTGCGTGGTTCGGCTTATGGCCGGGCTGGCGATTCGCGCCGCGCCATTGAAGATTTCAACAGGGCGCTGCAGCTGAACCCTCGCTTTTACCAGGCCTATGCCAACCGCGCACTGGTGTATCGCAACAGCGGCCAGCAACAGCAGGCCCTGCAGGATTACAATGCCGCCCTGCAGATCAACCCGAGCTATGATGTGGCGCTGATCGGCCGCGGTAATCTCTATCGTCAGTCGGGCCGTGTGAACGAAGCTTTCAATGACTTTTCCCGCGCCATCGAGCTGGAAACCACTGACGGCCGCGCCTGGCACAATCGGGGCCTGATCTACCAGCTGCGCAACCAGCATGCGCAGGCCATTGAAGATTTCTCCAAGGCCATCTCGCTGTCATCGACGTCGCCTGAGCCCTATAACGGCCGCGGACTTTCCTACGTCGCGCTCAACGACGACGAAAACGCGTTTGCGGACTTCAACCACGCGATCTCGCTTGATGGCAATGTTGCAGAATCCTGGGCAAACCAGGCGCTAGTCTACGAGCGACGTGGTGAAATGGCCAAGGCTGCCAAGTCCTACGCACATGCGGCAAGGCTTGATCCGAAGTACAAACCCGCACTTGATGGTGTTGCCCGCACACGCGGCGCTGCCGGCGCTTCCTGAGTTTTTAAGAGACCAGCAAAAAGCCGGCAGGTGTATTACCCGTCGGCTTTGTACATCATGGATTGAAAGCCTTTAGTGGCTGTCGCGGCGCGCCTCCGGCGCAGCATCGCTCGACCACAATTCTGCCTGAACGGCATTTTGAAACTCCATGACCTCCCGCCGCATAGCAGCATCGTCATAGCCAAGGGCAGTCAGGCGGGCGGCCAGGCTGCGGCACTCCGTACGCCAGAAGTCGTTTGCCTCCGCGCCATGCAGCCGATCGAGCATCGTCGCGCAGCGTTTGACGTCGGCAATACGGTTTTTTGCCGGGAAGGCGATTACTTCTGAACTCGTTGTCACGCGGTCACCCTGGTCTTCGAGGAATCAATACCGACTTTTTAAAGGCGAGATGGTTAACGAAGTCTGCAGAACGCGTAGGCCCCCTGCAATTGGCCGCTTAAGACGTATTTTAGCTGTCTCAGACGCAAGGACGGCCGGTGGAAACAGGCTTGATCGAAAAATTCCACGATTACCAAGGAATTTACCAATCAAGATTACCGAAATTTCATGCTGCAACCCCTAGAAGAAGTATATGTGTGTTGAAACAGCACCGGTCTCATCGTATATTTCCTTCAAAGAAGAAAAATGCAGCAGAGCAGTCAAGAGCGGAGAAATCGTTCTCGGGAGGAGAGCAACATGTATGCACCTCGTGTCTTTTTCAGCATGATTGGTGCCTTGCTTGCCTTTGCCATCGCGACATATTTCATCCACGGGTCGTTCTACACGGCTTTCATTCAGACACTCGTCTGCGCCGTCATCCTCCAGATTGGCTATTTTATCGGGATTCTCGTTCTCGTTGCCCGCGAAAAGCGCAGAATGCGTGAGACGTTTTTGCGCGACCGCAATGCCGATATCATTGCGGTTGATACGGCCAAGAGCGCGCCGCCGCATGGAGCCAAACTCTCCGATATGTGAGATTATGCGCCGCTTATTTTGTTGCGCCGCAAAAAATCGCTTGCATCCATACGCCTGACACTTTCTGCTGGCCATATCCTGACGGTGTTCAAGGCAGAAGGACAACACATGGTGAGCGGTTCACAGCCCATTTGCGTCATCATCGCTGCGAAAAATGCGTCTGACACGATCGACATCGCCATCCGCTCCGCGCTTGCGGAACCGGAGGTAGGAGAAGTCGTGGTGATCGACGATGGCTCCACGGATAAGACAAGCGATGTGGCTCACAGTGCGGACGACGCTACGGGCCGTCTTCGGGTCGTACGTTTCGACGTCAATCGTGGCCCTTCGGCCGCGCGCAATCACGCGATTTCAATTTCATCTGCACCGCTGATCAGCATTCTCGACGCGGATGACTTCTTTTTCCAAGGTCGCTTCGCCGCCATGCTGGCCGATGACGACTGGGATCTGGTGGCCGATAACATCGCCTTTATTCAACAATCCTTTCCAGGCGCATCTTCCATGCAACCGGCCCGGTTCGAGCCGCAGGCCGGATTTCTGTCGCTCGTTGAATTCGTCGAAGGCAATATCTCAAGACCCGGCGTGGAGCGCGGGGAGACCGGCTTTCTGAAACCCGTGATCCGCCGCGCCTTTCTCGACAAACATGCGCTGCGTTATGACGAGGCCCTTCGGCTTGGCGAGGATTACGAACTTTATGTCCGCGCGCTTGCGGCCGGTGCGCGATACAAGGTCATTCGCCATTGTGGTTACGGCGCAATCGTGCGGGGCAACTCGCTGAGCGGCAGACACCGCACCGAAGATCTTCGCCTTCTCTATGAAGCCGACAGGGCCATTCTCGCCAGCTGCCGCTTGTCTCCAGAGGAAACCGCGATCCTGCGCGAACATGAAAAACATATCCGCGCCAAATTCGAGCTTCGTCATTTTCTGGATGCAAAGAAAGAAAGCGGCATGGGCGGCGCGCTGAGCCACGCCCTTTCACGACTGCCAGCCCTGCCCGCCATTGCGCGCGGCATCTGGAGCGACAAAACCGCCCGCTTCCGCAAATCGCCGCCGGTTCGCGACGTGCGTTACCTGCTGCAAGGCACGCAGGTTTCCTAAAGAACGATTTAGGTACTGCCGCCGGCCCGACCGGCTCCGCTCAAACTCTCCGCCGAATTCAGCGCGGGCCCGATGGGGCTCAGGTCCCAATTGCCGCGTTTTACTGAAACTTGTCCAGCATCTTGTAATAAAAGCCCACCAGCGGCAGAAACCAGGGCTTCCCGAAGTGCCCGGGCACCGCTGGCCAGTCCAGACCCTTCAGCGGATTGTTGTCCGGACGTCCGAGAATGGCGTCGGCCATGATCATGCCGAGATGCGTCGAGAGTTGCGCGCCATGGCCGGAATAGCCCATGGCGTACCAGACGCCGTCATGGAAACCGGCGCGCGGGTAACGGTCCTTGGTCATGTCCACCAGTCCGCCCCAGCAATAATCGATTGGTACATGGGCGAGTTGCGGGAAGATGCGGTGCAGGCTTTCCTGCAGGATCGCGCCGCTCTTGGCATCGGAACGCTGATCGGATGTCGCGGAAAAACGGGCGCGGCCGCCGAAAATCAAACGATTGTCCGGCGCAAGACGGAAATAATTGCCGATATTCATGGTGTTGACATAGGTGCGGTTGCCGGGAACCGAGGCTTTGATTTCGGCATCCGTCAGCGGCCGCGTGGCGATGATGAAGCTGCCAACGGCGATGATGCGCCGGCGGAAATAACCGAAGCCGGAGGGCGTATAGGCGCCGGTGGCAACCAGAACATTGTCTGCCGTCAGCTTGCCGCGCGCGGTCTCCAGTTCATGCTTCCCGCCGTTCTGGACATGTTTCGTCACGGCTGCGCTTTCAAAAATCACCGCGCCACGACGGCTGGCGGCTTGCGCAAGGCCAGCGACATAACGGCCCATATGCATCATGGCGCTCTTTTTCGAAAGCATGGCACCATAAAATGGCGAACCGATTTCCGCCTTCAGTTGCGCCTCCGACAACAGCGCCGTATCAGGATCCACCTCGGCGTGAACGGCTTCGAAATTCCGGGCAAGGCCTTCGAAATGCTGGGGCTTCGATGCCATCTTGAGCTTGCCGGCCCGGCGGAAATTGCAGTCGATATTTTCCTCGGCGATGAGGCTTTCCAGCGTATCGATGGAGGCATCGAGCGCCTGATAGAGCGCGATGGCGCGCTCCTTGCCGAGTTCTGCCTTGGCAGAGAGGTAGGAATGGGCAAGGCCATTGTTCAGATGGCCACCGTTGCGACCCGAAGCACCCCAGCCGACGCGCTGCCCTTCCAGAACGACGACGCGCGCACCGGCTTTTGCAAGCTGGCGCGCAGCACCGAGACCCGTGAAGCCGCCACCAATGACGGCCACATCATAATGGCCTTCGACAGCACCTTGCGCCGCTCCAGCAAACAGCGGCGCCGTGTCGTGCCAATAGGAGACGAGCTTCATGATCAATGTCCTCTCTTATAGTCCGACGACGCCCGCGAGACCGGAAATGTCTGAAATTTCCGTATAACCGTAATAGGGATTTGCAGGTTCATGGCCACGGTTGACCCAGACCTTGTTCTTGATGCCGAGATCATGCGCGGACATCAGATCGTAACGGAACGAGGACGAAACGTGCAGGATTTCCTCCGGACCGCAACCGAGCATGTCGAACATATATTCGAAAGCCTTGAAATGCGGCTTATAGGCCTGCGCCTGCTCGGCCGTATAGACCGCATGAAACGGTGCTCCGAGTTTGGCGACATTCGACATGATCTGCGAGTTCATGGCGTTGGACAGAATGACGAGTGGGATTTCCTTGGCGACCTTGGAAAGACCCGCCGGAACGTCCGCATGCGGCCCCCACGTCGGAACCCGCTCATACACCATTGCTGCATCTTCATCCTTGAAGGCTACACCATTGCGCTTGCAGGTGCGCGACAGGGCGTTGTGAACGACGTCTGCATAGGGTTTCCAGTCATGCATGACCTCGTCCAGTCGATAGGCGGAAAAATTCCTGATGAACTCTTCCATCTCCGCCTCTCCCAGACGATCACCGTAGAGATCGCGGGCAGCCTCTGCCATCTGGAAATGAATGAGCGTGCCGTGGCAATCGAAAGTGATGTATTTCGGGCGGAAGGTGGTCATCTCGTCGTCATCCTTGCTTGGGGATTGGTGGTGGCTGCAATAACCAGATCATAGAGGCCTTTGGCTGATCGGCGCACCGCAATTGACGCTCATGGAAGCAGATTGTTGCGTATGCGGCCGCCGGTTTGGCAGAGAGTTGCGCGGGGGCGGGCCAGCTGCTTTCTCCACTTTCTACCTTCCCGGCCGGCGCGACGTGGACGCGGCATAAGATGCGGCGGCGGATAAAAGCAACAGCGAAACATATCGAACCTTCCCATTTGTCGGGACAATCTTCTTCCGGCACCAGTCTATCAATGAATGAGCAGAAAAACGGAGTTCCGACATGCAGGCGAGCCTGATCGATATCCAACCTTTTCAAGCGGACCATCTTGATGCGGCCGTTGAACTTTCCCGCCAGGCCGGATGGCCGCACCGGAAAGAGGACTGGGCGATGGTCCTTTCCATCAGCAAAGGTTTCGTTGCCGTTGACGACGGGCGCGTCGTCGGAACGGCGATGGCAACGCTGCTCGGAGAACGCTGCGCCACCGTCAACATGGTGATCGTGGATGAAAGCATGCGCGGCCGGGGCCTTGGACGCAAATTGATGGATGCGGCGCTCGACGCCGCCGACGATCGTGAATGCCGTCTGGTCGCCACTGCCGATGGGCTGCCGCTTTATGAAAAACTGGGATTCGTCGCCTGGGGTCAGGTGGTTCAGCATCAGGGAATTCCGAAGACCCCCACCAAACCGGAAAATGTAGCCTGGGCGCCAAACATCGACGCGGCCGAACTTGCGACACTTGATGCAGAGGCTTTCGGCGCAGATCGGACACCGCTTTTTGCGGCACTTGCGCAAAGGGCACGTTTCGCGACGGTGAGGAGCGAAGGCGTCATTCAGGGATTTGCGGCAATGCGTACCTTCGGTCGCGGCGAAGTCATCGGTCCGGTCGTGGCCGAAGACATTGAAATTGCAAAAGATTTGATTGCATTCGCGATGTCGGAACGCCCTGGCGCATTCCTGCGTGTGGATACAACCGTCAAGGCTGGGCTCGGTTCGTGGCTTGCCGAACAGGGCCTTGCCCATGTCGGCGGCGGCATCGCCATGCGCCGGTCAACGACCGAACTACCTGCTGAAAAGAGATTGAAAACATTCGCATTGACCAGCCAGGCGCTGGGCTGAACCGGGAGAGACACATGCTAAGCAATTCACTGATCGAACTGGACCGCGCCCATCTGGTGCATCCGGTCTCGTCCTTCCGCGGCCATGAAAAGCTTGGCGTGCGGGTGCTCCAATCGGCGAAAGGCGCCACCGTCACCGACATGACAGGTCATCAGCTGATCGATGGCTTTGCAGGGCTATGGTGTGTCAATGCCGGTTACGGACACGACAGTATCGTTGAGGCGGCGGCAAGGCAGATGCGGGAATTGCCCTATGCGACGGCCTATTTCGATATCGGCAGCGAACCCGCAATTCGGCTGGCCTCTGAGCTTGCCGACCGCGCACCCGGTGATCTCAACCACATCTACTTCACGCTTGGCGGGTCCGACGCGGTGGACAGCACCATCAGGTTCATCCGTTATTACTGGCACGCGAAAAGGGAGCCGCAGCGCGACCAGTTCATTTCCATCGAACAGGGGTATCACGGCTCCACCACGGCCGGCTCAGGCTTGACGGCCCTGCCCGCGTTCCACGCCGGCTTCGGCGTGCCATACGACTGGCAGCACAAAATTCCGTCGCACTATGCCTACCGCAACCCTGTTGGCAGCGATCCGGCGGCCATCATCGCCTCTTCCCTGCAAATTCTGAAAGAAAAGATCGAGTCCATCGGCCCGGATCGTGTCGCCGCCTTTTATGCAGAACCCATTCAGGGCTCGGGCGGCGTTCTGGTGCCACCGCCGGGATGGATCAAGGCTATGCGCGAACTCTGCCGCTCCTATGGCATTCTTTTTGTCGCCGATGAAGTCATCACCGGCTTCGGTCGTACAGGACCGCTTTTTGCGTGTGCCGACGAGGACATCGTGCCTGATTTCATCACGACCGCCAAAGGCCTCACGTCAGGCTATGTGCCTATGGGCGCCGTCTTCATGGCCGACCACGTTTACGATACAATAGCCGACTTTGCTGGCGAGGCTGCCATCGGGCACGGATATACTTATTCCGCCCACCCCGTCAGCGCGGCTGTCGGTCTGGAAGTGCTGAAACTTTACGAAGGCGGACTGCTGGAGAATGGCCGTCGCGCCGGTGCGCGATTGATGGCCGGACTTGAGGGCTTGAGAAGCCACCCGCTGGTGGGCGACGTGCGCGGCCGCGGCATGCTTGCCGCCATCGAACTCGTGACCGACAAGGACAGGAAGACTCCTTTGCCGGCCGCGGCTGCCCCCGCGCGAAAAGTTTTCGACCGCGCGTGGGAAAACGGCCTCATCGTGCGGGCCTTCGCGAATGGCATCCTCGGCTATGCGCCGCCGCTTTGCTGCACCGATAGCGATATTGACGCCATCATTGAGCGGACGCGCAAGACACTGGACCAGACGCTTGGAGACCCGGCCGTACGCGCAGCCATGGCCTGAGGCGAAAGTAAACTGCGTTGCGGCGCCCTCTGGAAATGTCGCAACGCCCCACTTATTCGCAATATTCTGCCGAACAGCTGATCCAATTCGGCGTATCCCGCGCGCCGAAGGTGCCAAACTAGCACTGTAGACCGCAACAAACGCCATAAAAAAGGGCGTAACGACAAAATGGGAACGGGACAAGGATCTCGTCCGGGAACAGAATAATCTGCCGCAGCCGTCCCAAGAGGCCGAGGCAGCAAAGTGGAGACCCACATTGCCCAAGAAACTGAGCGACTTCAAATATATGAGCTTCGACGTGGTGGGCACCCTCATCGATTTCGAAGGTGGCCTGAAATCGACCCTGGCAGCGATCGGTACGGAAAACGGCGTGGAGGTCGGTGGCGAAAAAGCGCTCGCGCTCTACCGCGCTGCCCGGTATTCCGATGCGACCGATCTGTTTCCGGACGATCTCGTCCGTGTCTACCTGATCATTGCCCCCGAACTTGGCCTGCCGGCAGAGCGGGCGTTCGGCGAGCGCCTGCGTGATGCGGCAAAAGACTGGAAAGGCTTTGAAGACAGCCGCGCCGCAATGGCAGAACTGGCAAAGACACATCGCCTCATCGCCATGACCAATGCCCAGCGCTGGGCCTTCGACTATTTTTCGAAGGAGCTTGGCAATCCCTTTCATGCCGCCTTCACGGCGGATGACACGGGCACGGAAAAACCCGATCCGGCCTTCTTCGAAAAGGTATTTGCTTTCGTCGAAAGCGAGGGCGCATCGAAGGACGACATTCTGCACGTCGCGCAAAGCCAGTACCACGATATCGGCATTTCCCGGAAACTGGGCATGACGAATTGTTGGATCGAGCGTCGCCACGCCCAGAAGGGCTATGGCGGCACGATAGAGCCGGAGAATTTTACGGAGCCGGACTATCACTTCACGTCGATGGCTGGCCTTGCCGAAGCGACGAGACAAGCAGCCGGTTAAGCCATACTCCAGAAGACGCAGCGCGAACCGCCCTGCGGTGTCGAGTATTTTTCAATCGGATTTCAACAAATACAAAAGGGGAATACCATGAGTGACAGGATTACAAACTGGACCCGCTCTGACGATGCCGCCGTTGAACAGGCGATCCGCCGCGGCGCGACGCGGCGTGAGCTGCTTCACATGATGCTGGCGGGTGGCGTGGCCCTTTCGGCCGGTTCGGCCATCCTCGGCCGCGCCTCGAAGGCCGTGGCGGCAACACCGGTTTCCGGTGGCTCGTTAAAGGCGGCCGGATGGTCCTCCTCCACCGCCGATACGCTCGACCCCGCAAAGGCCTCGCTTTCGACGGATTATGTCCGTTGCTGCGCCCTTTATAGCCGGCTTACCTTTCTCGACGTTTCCGGCACACCGCAGATGGAGCTGGCCGAATCCATCGAAACGAAAGATGCCAAAACGTGGACGGTCAAATTGCGTTCCGGCGTCACCTTCCATGACGGCAAGTCTTTGACGGCCGATGACGTGGTCTATTCGCTTAAGCGTCACCTCGATCCCGCTGTCGGCTCCAAGGTCGCCAAGATCGCGGCTCAAATGACCGGTTTCAAGGCGGTCGACAAAAACACCGTCGAAATTACGCTGGCAAACCCGAACGCCGACCTGCCATCCATCCTTGCGCTGCATCACTTCATGATCGTTGCCGATGGCGCTACGGACTTCTCCAAAGGCAATGGCACCGGTGCGTTCAAGCTCGAGAAATTCGAGCCCGGCGTTCGCTCCGTCATGGCAAAGAATGCGAATTACTGGAAGTCCGGCGGTCCGCATCTCGACAGTTTTGAGTTCATGGCGATTTCCGACGACAATGCACGCGTCAACGCCCTTCTTTCCGGCGACATCCAGCTTGCTGCCGCCATCAATCCACGTGCGCTTCGCCTGCTCGACAAACAGGACGGCGTCGTCATGTCCAAGACGACGTCCGGAAATTATACCAACCTCAACATTCGGCTTGATCAGGCACCCGGCAACAAAACCGACTTCGTTGCGGGCATGAAATCGCTGATCAATCGCGAGCAGATCGTCAAGGCGGCGCTGCGCGGCCTCGGTGAAGTTGGCAACGACCAGCCCGTTCCGCCCATGAGCCCCTATCACAACCCGGACCTCAAACCGAAGGCCTTCGATCTGGACAAGGCAAAGTTTCATTTCGAAAAAGCCGGCGTCATCGGTCAGTCCATTCCGGTCATCGCATCGGATGCGGCAGGATCATCCATCGACATGGCAATGATCATGCAGGCTTCGGCCGCACAAATCGGCGTCAAGCTCGACGTACAACGGGTGCCATCGGATGGCTACTGGAGCAATTACTGGCTGAAGGCACCGATACACTTCGGCAACATCAACCCGCGCCCGACACCGGACATCCTCTTCTCCCTGCTCTACGCCTCCGATGCACCCTGGAACGAAAGCCAGTACAAGTCGGAAAAGTTCGACAAGATGATGCTGGAGGCCCGTGGCCTGCTCGACATGGAAAAGCGCAAGCAAATCTATTTCGAGATGCAGGCGATGATTGCCGACGAAGCCGGCACCATCATTCCGGCCTATATTTCGAATGTCGACGCGATCTCCTCCAAGCTGAAGGGTTTGGAAGCAAATCCGCTTGGCGGCATGATGGGGTACGCGTTTGCGGAATACGTCTGGCTCGAAGCCTGATAGCCCATGGAGCCGGGCATTCAAGTGCCCGGCGACCTTTCCGCCGATGCGGGAAGCCTCCACAATAAGGGCCGGTCGCAGGAGCATCTTGAATGAACAGCCGAATATTATCTCTTATCGCCAGGCGGCTGGTCGTCATGCTGACGACGCTGCTGATTGTGTCGTTTATCGTCTTTTCCGCCACCAGCCTGCTGCCCGGCGATACCGCGACGATCCTCCTCGGCCAGGCTGCCACGCCGGAGGCGGTGGCGGGTCTGCGGACCGCGATGCATCTTGATGATCCGGCCCTTCTGCGTTTCGTGCGCTGGCTTGTCGGCCTGCTGCACGGCGAACTCGGCACGTCCTACGCCAACAACATGGCGATCGCCGATCTCATCGGCCCCCGTTTCGTCAATTCCATGAAACTTGCCGGCATCACCACCATCATTGCCGTGCCGCTGGCGCTCACGCTCGGCATCAGCTCCGCCATGCTGCGCGGAACGCTTTATGATCGGGCCGTCACGATCCTGACCATCGGTGTCATCTCGGTGCCGGAATTCATGATCGCGACGCTCGCCGTTCTGCTTTTCGCCGTTTACCTGAAATGGCTACCGGCCCTGTCGCTTGTTAGCGAGGTTCATACGCTATTCGATGTGCTGCGCGTTTATGCCATGCCGGTCATCACGCTTACCTTCGTTGTTTCGGCGCAGATGATCCGCATGAGCCGTGCCGCGGTGATCGAGACCCTGGATACTCCTTATGTGGAAATGGCGCTTCTGAAGGGCGCCCCACGCATGCGCATCGTGCTGCGTCATGCGCTGCCCAACGCGCTCGGCCCCATCGTCAATGCGGTCGCGCTGTCGCTCTCCTACCTCGTGGGCGGCGTTATCATCGTCGAGACGATCTTCAACTATCCCGGCATCGCCAAACTGATGGTCGATGGTGTGGCAACCCGTGACCTGCCGCTGATCCAGACCTGCGCGATGATCTTCTGCGTCGGTTATCTCCTCCTCATCACGACAGCTGACATCATCGCCATCATGTCCAATCCAAGGCTGCGCTGATGACCGATCATATCAAGACATATCAGGGAACTTCGCGTTTGGGTTACAAGATCAACGCAGTCGGCGTTTTCGGCTTTCTCGTCATTTTCCTCTGGGCGATGGTTGCGATTTTCGCCCCCTATCTCATTCCGCATCCGGTCGGTGAAATCGTCGATTTCGATTACTTCGGGCCGATGACGTCAGATCTCTGGCTCGGTTCCGATTATCTCGGCCGTGACGTCTTCTCCCGCATCTTGATGGGTGCGCGCTTCACGGTCGGCATTTCGCTCGCGGCTGTCACCATCGCCTGCACCTGCGGCGTCGTACTCGGCATGTGCGCCGCCGTCATCGGCGGCTGGTTCGATGCGGCGCTGAGCCGATTTCTGGATGCGGTGAACTCAATTCCGAGCAAGCTTTTCGGCCTCGTCGTCGTCGCCGCGGTGGGGTCGTCCATTCCGGTGCTGATCATCACGCTGTCCGTCATATACACGCCGGGCGCCTATCGTTTCGCCCGGGCACTCGCTGTCAACGTCAACACCATGGACTTTGTCACCGTTGCTCGCGTTCGCGGCGAAAACCTTCTCTACCTTATCGGCGCAGAAATACTGCCGAACATCATCCGTCCCGTACTTGCCGATCTCGGCGTGCGGTTCGTTTTCATCGTTCTGCTCTTGTCCGGGCTGTCCTTCCTCGGCCTCGGCCTGCAGCCGCCAAATGCGGATTGGGGCGCGCTGGTGCGCGAAAACATCGGTGGTCTGCCCTTTGCGGCACCAGCCGTCATATTCCCCTCGATCGCCATTGCCAGCCTGACGATCAGCGTCAACCTTCTGATCGACAACTTGCCGCAGAAAATCCGCGACAGGAGGGAAGCATGAGCAATCTGGTTGAAATTCGCGGACTGAAGGTCGAAGCGACCACTGATTCCGGTCGCCGGATCGAGATCATAAAGGGCGTCGACATCGACATCGCCGATGGCGAGATCGTCGCGCTGATCGGCGAAAGCGGTTCTGGTAAGACGACCATCGCCCTGACCCTGATGGGTTATGCCCGGCCCGGCTGCCGCATTTCAGGCGGCAGTGTCACCGTTGCCGGGCGGGACATGGTGCAGCTCTCCGAAGCAGAGCGCGCCAAGGTGCGTGGCACAAATGTGACCTACGTACCGCAAAGCGCCGCCGCCGCCTTCAACCCGGCGCAGAAGATCATCGACCAGGTGATAGAAGTCACCCGTATCCACCATCTGATGCCGCCGCAGGAGGCGCGCATCCGCGCCGTCGACCTTTTCAAGGCACTGTCCTTGCCAAACCCTGAAACCATCGGGGAGCGTTACCCGCATCAGGTTTCGGGCGGTCAGTTGCAACGCCTCTCCGCCGCCATGGCGTTGATCGGCAACCCGAAGCTGGTGATTTTTGACGAACCGACGACCGCCCTTGACGTGACGACCCAGATCGAAGTGCTGCGCGCCTTCAAATCGGCCATGCTCAAGGGTGGCATTAGCGGCGTTTACGTGTCGCACGATCTCGCCGTCGTCGCCCAGATCGCCGATCGCATCGTCGTGCTGAAGGGCGGCGAGATCAAGGAAACGGGCACCACGACGGAAATTCTTGAAAATGCGCAGCATCCTTACACGAGGGAATTGCTGACGGCATTCCAGGACAAGGTTCGCGCGGTTGCGCCGCCCACGCAGGAACGGGCAAAACCGCTGCTGGATATTGAAAATCTGATCGCCGGTTATGGCAATAGGGGTGACGACAAGATGCCGCTGGTCCGGGCGGTGGATACGGTCAGTCTCGCGGTCTATCCCGGCCGCAACCTCGGCATCATCGGGGAGTCTGGCTGCGGAAAATCCACGCTTGCTCGCGCCATCGCCGGCATTCTGCCGGCGGCGAGCGGCCATGTCATCTTCGAAGGTCGCGAACTGCACCCAGACTCCCGGCGTCGAACCAGCGACCAGCTGCGTCGCATGCAGATCGTCTTTCAATATGCGGATACGGCACTCAATCCATCAAAATCGATCGAAGACATCCTCGGCCGGCCGCTGACCTTTTACCACGGCATGAAAGGCAAGGTGCGCGATGCGCGGATCGACCAGCTTCTTGATATGGTGAAGCTGCCGCGATCGGTGCGCCATCGCCACCCATCCGGCCTTTCCGGTGGGCAAAAGCAGCGCATCAACTTCGCCCGCGCCCTTGCTGCCGATCCTTCACTGATCATCTGCGATGAAATCACCTCGGCACTGGATACCGTTGTTGCAGCTGCCATCATCGATCTTCTCGGCGAGTTGCAGCGGGAACTGAACCTTTCCTACATCTTCATCAGCCACGATCTCTCGGTCGTCGAAACCATCTGCGACGAGATCGTTGTGATGTATGGCGGGCAGAAGGTCGAGCATCTGGAGACGGAAGCGATCAAATCACCCACCCACCCCTACTCCAAGCTGCTGTTCTCCTCGGTGCCCAAGCTCGATCCAACGTGGCTCGATAATCTCCAGCAGGACGCGGAGATGGTCAGGGCCTTTTCGAAGAGATAGGCGCGTTTCCCCGGGTCATCCGGCAAGTCTCGCTGCCACGAGGTTTGGCCCGGCGGCAGTGAGATGGCCCTCAAGGGCGTGGATCGCCTTTTCATGGGCCAGGAGCCGACGCAGGAAGTATCATCCCTTGACGGGCGTTTCCGGCACCGGCGTCAGCACCTTGCCGTCCCTGAACCAGCCGAGAATATTATCGGCCACCAGATCGGCCATGGCATTGCGCGTCGGAACCGAGGCGGAGGCAACATGCGGCAGCAGGGACACATTCGGAAGCGACAGGAAGGCTTCCGGCACCTTCGGTTCGGCGTAAAAAACATCGAGCCCGGCAGCTCCCAAGGCGCCACTCTGCAACGCCTCAAGAAGCGCGTCCTCATCAACGCTGGAGCCGCGGCCGACGTTGATGAATATACCTTCAGGTCCGAGCGCCGTCAGGATTTCGGTATTGATCGCCTTGTGTGTTTGCGGCGTGCCCGGCACGATACAGATCAGCGTATCGACGGCCTCAGCCATTTGTTTCAGTGAGCCATAATAGGTGTAGGAGAGTTCATCCCGCTTGCTACGCGTGTGGTAACTGATCTCCACCTTGAACGGCTCCAGGCGCTTGGCGATCTCCTGGCCGATGCGGCCCATTCCGAACAGCCCCACCTTGCGGCCTCGCAGCGAGAACGGCGACAGTGCGAACGGACCTTCCCCAGCCCATTTGCCCTCCCGCAGCCATGTTTCGGCCTGATAAAGACGGCGCACCGTGTTGATGAGCAGAGCAATCGTCGTATCCGCCACTTCGTCATTCAGCACATCAGGCGTATTCGTCACCACAATGCCGCGCGTCGCCGCATGCTTGGCGTCGACACCGTCGTAGCCCACGCCGAAATTAGCGATAATCTCGAGCTTCGGCAGCGCATCGATCCATTTGGCGTTGACGGCGCCGGAAACAGCAATGGCGTTGACGCGCTCGGCCGCACCCTCAGGCAGAACCGGCTCGGCGCCCGCAGGCGCAGCAACGATCTCGACCTTGCCTTCGAGGCGTTCGAGAACGCGCGGATTGATCTTGCCGGGAACAAGAACGACGGCCTTTTTGTCAGACATGAGCGGGTATTCCTCCTGATAACATTCCAATAGCCGGAGCGGGTTGCCAGACGAACCGCTTGCCATCCCACTCCTCAGGGCTGCGATCTTTTCAAACAACAAGGGCCGTGAAAAGCCCAATAAGGGGGTGTTATGGGGGCAGAGGACGTTTCGTGCCGGTTTTTTTGGCGTCCGCCACCGGCAAACGGACCGGATCCACGACTGTCCGGTTTAAATCGAAAAGACGATGGGGAGGACGTAAAAATATAGCTTCCGTCATTCCGGCCCTGAGCCGGAATCCAGCCGCAGCGCGTCCGCGCGGCGGGAAGAGTCTTTTCAGGCCAATGACTTAGGCTTGCTGGATACCGGCTCAAGGCCGGTATGACGGAGGAAGGAAACGTCGCCGGCGACTATGGGCAACGCGCAGTCAGCCGGCTCAGGGTCGGAATAACTGATGAAAGCGATACCGAGCTCACACCCGCGGCCGCACCGGGCCGGTCGATTGCCGGATTCGCATTTCCGGCTTGATGAGATGAATGCCGTCAGGTTCATGGCTGCCGGCCAGCCTGTCCAGCAGTGCCCGAGCTGCCAGGCGCCCGACCTCGGCCTGGCCGTTGGAAACGGTGGTGAGCGCCGGGGTGGCGATGGCAGCTTCCTCCAGATCGTCGTAGCCGGTGACCGATATATCGACACCTGGCACCAGACCGGCGCGGGAGATGCCGTTCATCAGCCCGATGGCGACGAGATCGTTCCAGCAAACGGCAGCCGTCGGCTTCTGCGGTAGGGAGAGAAAATGCACAGCTGCCTCGAAGCCGCCCTGCTTGGAGCGTGGGCCGGGGATGCGCAGGTTCGGATCAACGTCAATGCCCGCCTTGCGCAGCGCGTTGACATAACCCTGGTAACGATCACGGCCGGTCGAGGTCTGGTCAGTGCCGCCAACCATGGCGATAGTGCGGTGGCCGAGGCTGATCAGGTGATTGGTGGCGAGCGAAATGCCGTAGCTGTCGTCACCACGATAGGTCGGCATATCGACGCCGTCCATGGAACGGGCCACGAGAATGGCGGGCATGCCGTTGTCTTCGGCGAGCGTCATGTCCTCGATCGGCGTACCGATCGCCGGGGACATGATGATGCCGTCAGACCCGAGCTGCAGCAGTGTCTCGATGAAGGTGCGCTGCTTTTCCACCGAATCATAATGGTTAGACAGGATGAAGGTTTGGCGACTGCGATCGAGTTCGCTTTCGATGGCTTTCAGGATTTCGCCGTAAAAGGGGTTCATCACATCATGGAAGACAACCCCGACAATACCCGAGCGCGACGTGCGCAGGCTGGCGGCGCGACGGTTATAGATATAACCCAGCGCCCGCGCCTGTTCCTTGATCTTGTCGCGCGTATCGGATGCTACCAGTGGACTGTCGCGCAATGCCAGAGAAATGGTGGCAGTCGAAAGACCGAGACTCTCGGCAATCGTCGACAGTTTAACCTTTTGTGCCATGGCATTCCTCCCTAAACGCATGTCAACGGCGCATGTCCATTTAAACTGCAATTAAACAATTTAAATGAAATCCGCAACCCGTTTAAGGAACGCTTACAAAAACTCAGGACAGATTTAAAAATCAAATAAGTTCATTGAAGATTTGCGTCGATGGCTTTGAGAAGCCTGACGACGTTGCGAATGTCTTTGGCAGAAAAACCCGATATCGCGCGCTCGCTGCAAGTGGCGATCGAGTTGTTGATATGGTCGACGCTCTTCAAACCCGCTTCCGTGAGCTTCACCAGCGTAACGCGGCCGTCCTCTTCATCGCCGCTACGCTCCACGAAGCCCTGGGCTTCCATGCGACCGATGGTGCGCGTCATGGTGGGTGCCTTGACGCCCAGTTTCTGGGCGATCTGTCCCGGTGTCAGGCTGCCTTCCTGCGCCAGAGCGAGAATGACGCCGTCCTGTCCGGCATAAAGGCCACTTTCGGCAAGGCTATGGCTGAGCGCCGTGCGCATGGAGCGGGCAGCCTGGGTAATGGACTGCGCCAGTTCCTCCGGGTTGAAATTCTCTTCCCTGTTTTTCTTCCCTTCCTTGGCCTTCTTGCTGCCCTTGTCCTTCTTGGCGCTTTTGTCCTTGCTCATACGCGAGTGCCTTTTACCCTGTGGCGGAACCGATATATGCTGCTGGAAATCCTTATCGAATGCATGCGCGGACTGCCAGATGCCAAACTCATACACGCATTATCACGACGAAAACGTAACAGAGCCCGATCTTCGCGCAACAGGGGCAATTTCCGTGCTGCCGCTCGGCGCCCATGAGCAACACGGGCCGCACCTGCCCTTCGAGACCGACACACTGATTGCAGAAGGAATCGTCACCCGGCTCGCTGCCGCGCTGTCCCGCCATCTTCCTGTTTCTTTCCTGCCGGCAGAGCCCGTCGGTTATTCCATCGAGCACATGAATGTGCCCGGCACGAGGACGCTGGGTTACGCTGAAGCCGTCGAACGCTGGCTCGGCATTGCGGAGGCTGAATATAAAAAGGGTGTGCGCAAATTTGTGATGCTGAACGCCCATGGCGGCAATTCACCACTGATGACCATCGTTGCCACCGAGGCCCGCGTCCGTTTCGGCATGCTCGCCGTGGCGACGAGCTGGACGCGCTTCGGCGTGCCCGTAAATGTCATCACCCCCGAAGACAAGGCAATCGATATCCATGGCGGCGATATCGAGACATCCGTCATGCTGGCGCTTCATCCCGAGCGTGTGGCAATGGAAAAGGCCGCCAATTTCCCCTCGCGGCAGAGTGATTTCACCCAGCGTTTCAAGCATCTGCGCGCCTATGGTCCCCACGCCTTCGGCTGGCTGATGAGCGATCTCAACCCGGATGGCGTTGCCGGAAATGCGGCCGCCGCGACCGCGGAAAAGGGCGAGAGGCTCATTTCCCATGCGGTCAACGGCCTTCTCGAACTGCTTGAAGATATCCACGCTTTTGACATAACGTTATTTCATAACAAAACTTGAATGGCACGGCCGAATTCGACCAAAATCTCTTTGAACTGCCGCGGCGTCGCGCCTATATGGACGTCAACACATCTTCCTGAGGCGATCAGGCCTCTCTCCACACGGGGTTTTCCATGACCGAAACAGCAGCAGCCAAGCCCATTCCAGTCACCGTCCTGACGGGATATCTCGGTGCAGGCAAGACGACGCTTCTCAACCGCATTCTCTCCGAGAACCACGGAAAGAAATACGCTGTCATCGTCAATGAATTCGGTGAGATCGGCATCGACAACGATCTGATCGTCGAATCCGATGAAGAAATCTATGAAATGAACAATGGCTGCGTGTGCTGCACGGTGCGCGGCGATTTGATCCGCGTTGTGGAGGGTCTGATGCGCCGGCCCGGCCGTTTCGACGGCATCATTGTGGAAACGACGGGTCTCGCCGACCCGGTGCCCGTCGCCCAGACCTTCTTCATGGACGACGATGTGCGCGCCAAGACCGAGCTCGATGCCGTCGTTGCCCTCGTTGACGCCAAGCACCTGCCGCTGCGGCTGAAGGACAGCCGCGAGGCTGAAGACCAGATCGCCTTCGCCGACGTCGTCATCGTCAACAAGACCGATCTCGTTTCGCCCGAGGAAGTCGCCCGCATCGAAGATATCGTGCGCGCCATCAATCCTTCCGCCCGCATCTACAAGACCACGCGCTCCGGCGTCGATCTTGCCCGCGTTCTCGACCAGGGCGCCTTCAACCTGGAGCGCGCGCTCGAGAACGATCCGCATTTCCTCGAGCATGGCCATGACGACCACGTCTGCGGCCCCGATTGCGACCACCACCATGATCATGACCATCATCATCACGATCATGACCACGACCACGCGCATCATCACCATGATCACGACCATGGCCACGATCACCACCATGGCGCAGTTTCGCCGATCCATGACGTCACGGTGCAGTCGGTTTCGCTGCGCGGCGGCGAGATGAATCCTGAGCGCTTCTTCCCGTGGATTCAAAAGGTGACGCAGGTCGATGGGCCCAACATCCTGCGCCTGAAGGGTATTATTGCTTTCAAAGGCGACGCGGAGCGTTACGTGGTGCAGGGCGTGCACATGATCATCGAGGGCGACCACCAGCGTCCGTGGAAGGAAGATGAAAAGCGCGAAAGCCGCCTCGTCTTCATCGGCCGCGAACTGGACCGCGAGAAGCTGGAGAAAAGCTTTAACGCCTGCCTCGCCACGGCATAGGGTTTCAAGGGCGACACCGAGATGCTTTACCGGTTTCTCGGCACCCCTAGCGACTTCCGGCGTCGTCCTCGGGCTTGACCCGAGGACCCAATGCGGACAGCATGGAGACGGTCGGACGCCCCGGGGTTCGCCCCGAATGCCGACCTCGACGCCAGGGTGCGGAGCCGCGCTAGCGGATTTTCGTGACTTTGGTTTGAGAACGAACCCACCGCAGAAAACATAGATACGAAAGACCAATGCCCCATGCCGACTGTTGCCCCGCTTGATATCGAAGGCCACGTGGTCTCGACCCATTTTCTCGGCGACATTCCGCTGTTTGCCACCGCCGCCGGCACGATTCACCGGCTGGATGGCGGCGAGAAGGTAACCGAAGCACATGACGGGCTTCTGACCTGCATTCGCGACCCTTACAGCGCCACGCTGCTTTCTGGCGGTGAAGACGGGCGCGTGCTGCGCATCGGCCATGATGGCAGCATCAGCGAGATCGCCAACGTGCCGCGCAAATGGGTTGGCGTCGTCGCCGGCGGTCCGCAGAAAGCGGTCGCTTATGGCGTCGGCAAGTCCAGCTTCGTGCGTCTCTCGGACGGCACGGTCAGGGAATTCAAGGAAGAGCGCACAGTGGAGGCGATCGCCTTCGCACCCAAGGGCCTACGGATTGCCGTTGCCCGTTATAACGGTGTGACGCTCCACTGGGTGGCAACCGCGGGCGATCCCGTCGATCTCGAATGGAAGGGTGCGCACACCGGCGTCACCTTTTCGCCAGACGGCAAGTTCCTCGTCACCACCATGCAGGAAAATGCCCTGCATGGCTGGAAGATGGAAGCCACGAAAGGCGGCATGGAAGCGCGCCATATGCGCATGACCGGTTATCCCGCCAAGGTTAAATCCGTATCATGGTCGGCAAAGGGCAAATGGCTCGCCTCATCAGGCTCGCCCGCCGCGATCGTCTGGCCCTTCTCCGGCAAGGATGGCCCGATGGGTAAGGCCCCGGAAGAACTCGGCAGCCGCGCCAACATCCTCGCCACCAACGTCGCCTTCCACCCGGTGGAAGACGTTCTCGCCATTGGCTTCATCGACGGCATGATTCTCGGCGTGCGCCTCGCCGACGGCAAGGAAGCCCTGCTGCGCCGCCCCGGGAAAGGCGCGATCACCAGCATGGACTGGAGCGCCACCGGCAAACTACTCGCCTTTGCCTCCGAGGTGGGAGACTGCGGGATCATCGACATTTCAGCGTGACGGCCAACTTCAATGAAGAAGGCTGCCTGATAACCACCGTCGGCGCCGAAGGCGCCGATTGCCTTTCCGGCGTCGGATATCCAGCAAATGCGGCCTGAACAATGCTGCCGCATTTTCCGGATACATGCTTAAAAATAATCTCGCTTCACAGTGTCTAGAACCGCCGAGAAACGTTCCTTCCGCTCCTCCAGTCGGCCGTCCGGGCTGAGACGGGGTTCCGCGCGGCTGGCCTGCCAAAGCGCCAGCGTGGAAGGGGCCGCCAGCACCTGCTTGGCGAGTTTTCGCAGCGAGCGAGATTGCGTTTCCTGTGGGCGCACCAGCACTTCGCCTTCATGCGCGGCGCCCTCATGCGGAGAAACCGAACCAGGCTCCGCGACGATAGGTGGCGGTGGTGGCGGGAAGCTCATGCCCCAGAAACGCGAGCCTTTTTTCGCCGCCTCTGCGCGGGTCGAAACCGGCACATAACGCGGCTGATACTCCACGCCGACGCTGCCGGCCCAGTCGCTCCATTTGAAGCTGTTGATCGAAGGCGACGTGCTGACGGCAACCCACGGCACGCGGAAGGCATCCGCCAGAATTGCACCATGCATGGATTCAGCCACGATGAATTCAGACTGGGCAATGGCGCGGATGACCGCTTTCGCTTCGCCGCGCGGGTCAAGATAGGTCAGTCCTGCCGGCTCACAGACCGTTTCCCACATGCCGAACTCCGCCGATTCCCAATGGGGAACGAAGGTCTTCTTGTAAAGTTTGGGCAGGTTTTTGAAGTCAGGCATCTCCGTGACCATGACGGCGGGGTCGACAATACCCTTTTCAGGCGCGAGCCCCAACTTGGCGGCGGTTTTTTCGCCGCGCACGCAACGAATATCCCAGAACTCGGTGCTGGTATCCGGCACCGCGCCATAACCATAACCGCTACCGATCACCAGCTTGCGCTGTTTTCCAGGCAAAAGAACGTCGTTGAGCACGGTGCCGACACCGACGAGCATGACATCGTCATGGACGTCGCGCAGGCCCGGGAGCAGAAAGTCCCACAGCCAAAGGTTGAGATCGTCACCGAAATTTCCGTGATGAGATTCCCAGTGATAAGGTTTCATGAGGTCACTCCTCGGTGAAAAACATATAGATTCTTGCGGGCGAAAATTCGCTCATCTGGAGCGCACGATTTTGCCGGCGCCGAGTTCGAAAGCGGCACGCAGCAGTGCCGGATCACGCATCACCCACTTCAACAGCAGTCCGAATTCGGGCGCCTTGCGCCGTTTCAGATTGCCCGCCTGGCTCCACAGCGCCTGTTTGCGTGCCGTGTTTTTATAGGATGCAATGGAGGCGACATCGGCCGGCCGGCGTGAAAAACGCCCCTCCAGCGTATCGAGCGCCACCCAGGTATTGAACTGCTGGCGCAGGAATTCCGGCGAGCTATTGTCGATGCTGTGGAAGATATTGACGCCCATTCCGCGCATCGCACCGGCGTCGTCACAGAGCAGCGTCCGCTTCGAAGCGAGGATGGAATCGCAGAAAAACAGCACATCTTCCGCCGCCAGACGAAGCGCCGGGTCAAAGCGGATTTTCTCAAAAAGAGGACGGCCGATCACCATGCAGGAGAGATGCAGGAAGCTCCAGTTGCGCAGCATCACACTTGCCAGATCAGGCAGTTCGATCACCAGCGGCGTCTCGGAAACGCGTGCCGCGCCCTCGTTTTTCTCAAGCTCGGAAATGGCGAAATGGTAATAAAATTCGTCACTTGCCTGCATCGAAGCCCAATAGCACTCGCCACCGAACGTCGTGAGCGCAAAGGCTGCATTCTTGAGATGATCAGGCGTCCAGATATCGTCGGAATCCAGGAAGGCCACGTAGTCGGTGCCATCGGGCACGTTGTCCAGACCGGTATTGCGTGCACCGCCCGGGCCGGCATTCGCCTGCTTAATGACAATAATCCGGTCTTTCTGTTCCTGCGAAATTTCCGCAAGTTCCCGATCGATCGGGTATGGCGATTCGTCATCGACGATGACAAGATCGAAGTCCTGGTAGGTCTGCGCAAAAACCGATGCGAGTGCACGTCCGAGGACGCCGTGCTGCTTTTGGTAGTAGGGAATGACGACAGTAAATCTTGCCATTGTTTCGCCCCTTGCGTTGATCAAGAAGTGTCGGGCCCGATCCTAAAAGCGGCCCCGATGGTATCGGCAACTCCCAACCGGCTTCCTCCCGCCGGCCTCCAGAAACAGGATGCTTGTATGCCCCCAGCACCAAATGTAAAGACCATCACCACGAATGTGGGCTGGAGCGTTTTATCAAAAACAGGGACATTCGGGCTTAAATTTGTCACGGTCCCCATTCTCGCTCGTCTCCTCACGCCGGAAGAATTCGGGGTGGTGGCAGTAGGACTTACGGTTGTACAGTTCCTGACCATGATCGCCGGGGCGGGGCTCACCTCCGCCCTCATCGTCGAGAAGGATGAGGATATGGAAACGATCCATACCGTCTTCTGGGCCAATCTGGCGATCTCCTGCACCATGGCAGCCGTCCTCTACATCTTCGCCGAATTTTTCGGCGGATTGCTGGGTGCGGTGGAAAGCGCATACCTGCTGCGCATCATGGCCTTCCTCATTCCGTTACAGCTTGCTGGCGATGTCGCCTATTCGCTGCTGGCGCGACGGATGAACTTCAGCAAGGATGCGCTGTGGAGCATGGCCTCGGAGAGCATCGCGGCGATTGTCGCGGTCGCGCTCGCCTTCATGGGGTTCGGCGTCTGGGCGCTTATCATCCAGCTTTTCGCCGCGGCTTTGATTCGCCTCGTCGGACTTTACGCCGTTTCGCGTTATTGCCCGCGTTTTGTCATGAAGCCACGCCGGCTGGTGCCGCTTCTTGGCTTCAGTTCGGGGCTGATGGGCTCGGAAATCGCCAATTTTGTCACCTTCCAGTCGCCGATGGTGGTCATTGCCCGGCACCTGGGTCTGGCGGATGCCGGCGCCTATTCCGCTTCCAACCGTTTCGCCAGCATTCCCAACCAGGTGGTTTTATCCGCCGTCATGGGGGTTCTGTTTCCCGCTTTCAGCCGCATGATGGACGACCCCCAGCGCCGGCGCGATGCGTTGATGTTCAGCACGCAGGTGCTGACCGTGCTGCTCGCGCCCATGATGTTCGGTCTCTGGGCCGTGGCCGAGCCGGCCATGCTTGTCATCTTCGGGCAGAACTGGGCTTATGCCTGGCCGGTGCTTGGTCTTCTGGCCCTATCGAAAGCCATTCTCACGCCCTGCAGCACCTTCATCCCTTACCTCAAGGGCGCTGGTTACGGTCGTGTCCTGTTCTGGTCGGCGACACTCCGTGCCGTCGTCACCACGGTCGCGGTCTGGTTCGCGGCGCTTTATGGAACGTTGATAGATGCCATGATCTGGCTCTGTATCGTCAACGCCGTCACGCTCGTCGCTTACTCCTGGGCTGTGTTCAAAGCGAGCGACACGCCTTTCTTCCAGGGACTTTACGTCAGTAGCCGGCCGATGATCGCCGCTTTCGTAATGGCCGTTGCGGTGCGCTATTTGCTTCACCTTCTCGCCGATCGCGTTCCCAACGCCACCCTTCAGGTTCTTATCGGCGCTGCCGTGGGCGGCGCCATCTATGCAATACTGATCCTGCTGACTGAACGTGCCCTGCTGGGGAAAATCCTGGGCATGGTTAAATCACGGCGTGCGCCGAATACCGCAACCCAGGGTTAGAAATACCGCAGAAAAATGCGCCTCATTTCTGCCGTTAAGCGGCCATGCCACGGCGATTTTTATCGTCGTGGCATGGAGGATTGGGCGCTCTTTTTGCAGCGCAACATCACGGCAAATGACAAATTCACACGCTTCGAAGATTTTTAAGGAAACGTGATTTCTAACAAAATTATTTTATTTCAATAATTTAATTTTTTCGTGCGACAGAATTTGAACTCAAGCCAGACATTCACCCGCAAAATCTAATCTTGTGTTTTTCCCGCGTCGCCACATTTTATCCCAAAGTCGAAACCAGACTTTCCAGTGCGGGCTTAAGTTCGCTCTGGTTGCAACGCGGCGTGGGGAGACGCCGCCCAATAGGGGTGACTGATGTGACTGTCGATCAGAACCTATACTCCCGTATCAATTTGATGCGCATATTGCTGATTTCAGGAATCGTGTTCGTGCATGTGCCGCACGATGCCGAAACCAGCCCGTTTCTCGGCCTTTACGGCTTTTTCGACTGGCTGCGGGTTTTCCTGGGCGACGCGCTGTTTCGCATTGGTGTGCCCTGTCTCAGCGCCATTTCCGGTTACCTGCTGTTTCGTCGCGGCATGAGTGAATTCAATTATCCGGCAACGATCCGCTCCAAATCGAAAACCGTGCTCCTGCCCTTCCTGCTGTGGAATGGCGCGCTGTTTGCCGCCGTGTTGCTGATTCAGTTCTTCGAAGTCGGCGTGGGATATTTCCCGGATCTCTGGAACGCCGGCCCACGTGAAATCCTGAGCCACGGGGCGGCGCTGGAACAGTTGCCGGTCAACGTGCCGCTTTATTTTCTGCGCGACCTTTTCGTCTGCATTCTGCTGTCTCCCGTCCTCGCATTCCTGATGCGCCGCTTCGCGCTGCCGACCCTTGCCATTTTGCTGGTCGTGACGGCCATGCCTGATCTCACGATCTACATCGTCCAGAAAAAATCGATCCTCTTCAGCTTCTCGCTTGGTATTGCGCTTGCGCTGCACCGTGTCGACGTCAAGGCGCTCGATCCTTACGCCCTGCCGATCATGGTGCTGACCTTCATCGCCTCTGCCATTCTTGCCACCGGTCTATATTTCACCGGCCCGGAATTCACGTTCTGGCTAAACATGTCGCGCAATCTGCTCGCGGTCTTTGGTGCACTCGGCTTCTGGGTGTCTTCATCCATCCTGATCCGCAGCCGGCTTGGCCAGCGGCTTGCCGAGACCGGCAGCCTCAGCTTCTGGATATTCTGCGCCCATTACCCGTTGCTGGTCATCATGTGGATGATCTGGAAGAAAGGCGGGCCGGACTTTTATCCGGCCTTCTATATCGCTGCGACGTTGTCTGCCTTCGTCATTCTGATCATCAGCAACGCGCAGACGCGTAAATATCTGCCCAACCTCTATTCTGTGCTC
The DNA here is from genome assembly GCF_052686535.1 of Agrobacterium sp. DKPNP3. Classification (NCBI taxonomy): domain Bacteria; kingdom Pseudomonadati; phylum Pseudomonadota; class Alphaproteobacteria; order Hyphomicrobiales; family Rhizobiaceae; genus Agrobacterium; species Agrobacterium sp. DKPNP3. The sequence goes on from NZ_JBQYSN010000019.1 coordinate 35,456, forward strand.
ACCGGAAGCCGCAGCGGCAAACGCAAGGCGACAGTCGCCGCCGTGACCAAACGGGCCCCCGTGATCGGCCCGCCCACATCCGAAACGCTTTATTCGCAACGACAGAGGTGAACCAATGACAACATTTGTCACCCGCGTTCAGACACGCATTCTTCTTGCCGCCGCCCTCTCGGCTACGGCCTTCACAGCGCCCGCCAACGCCCAGGAAGGCAACGGCACGTCCTTCATAGAGAACTTCGATTCCATGGACCGGTCTTTCTGGTACGTTTCCGACGGCTGGAACAATGGTTCCCACCAGAACTGCACGTGGTCGAAGAAACTGGCGACGGTCGAAAACGGCCAACTGACGCTTGGTTTCGATCAGCAAAAACTCGGCGAACGCAACTTTGCCTGCGGTGAAATACAGACCAAGGGCCGTTACCGTTACGGCACGTATGAGGCGCGGATGAAGGCCGCAACAGGGACAGGACTGAACTCTGCCTTCTTCACCTATATCGGCCCGACCGACAAGAAACCGCATGACGAAATCGACTTCGAGGTTCTTGGCAAGAACACCAATCAGGTACAGCTCAATCAATATGTGTCCGCCAAGGGCGGCAATGAGAAGCTGGTGCCGGTGGAAGGCGGCGCCGATGCCGGCTTCAACGACTATGCCTTCGTCTGGGAACCGCAGCGCCTGCGTTATTACGTCAACGGCAAGCTCGTTCATGAGGTGACGGACGCGACGAAAATTCCGCAGAACGCTCAGAAAATCTTCTTCAGCCTGTGGGGCACCGACACGCTGAAGGACTGGATGGGCAAGTTTGCTTATGCCGGGCCATCGCAGATGGTCGTTGACCGCTTCGCCTTCACGGCACTGGGCGACAAATGTCAGTTCCCGGAAAGCATCGCCTGCGCTCTGAATTGACCGGATGTTTTGAACCAAATCCCGTGCTGCGGCGTCTTTGACCCGCGAACCACCCGGAACCCTGCATGACCCATATTCTCTACCTCGCGCATGATCTTTCAGACCCCGCCATTCGCCGGCGGGTGCTGACCTTGCTTGCAGGCGGGGCGCGGGTCACGCTGGCAGGTTTCCGGCGCGGGCAGAACCGGCTGGCGGAAATCGAGGGCGTCGTGCCCATCGTGCTCGGAGAGACCGCCGACGGGAAGTTCATGCAACGCCTAGCCGCGGTGGGGAAAGCCAGCCTTTCGCTCGGCAAGCTATTGAGCGGCATCCCGACACCCGAGGTCATTCTTGCCAGAAATCTGGAGATGCTCGCTCTGGCAAAGCGCGCCATGTCGATCTATGGCGGCGAGCCGGCACTGGTTTACGAATGTCTCGATATTCACCGCCTGCTTCTCAACCAGGGCAAGCCCGGACAGATGCTGAACGCCGCTCAGCGTTATTTCGCACGCGACGCCAAACTGCTGATCACCAGTTCTCCGGCCTTCGTGGAGCATTATTTCAAGCCCGTGTCCGGCCTCGATCTTCCTGTCCTCTTGCAGGAAAACAAGGTGCTGGCGCTCGACGACACCGTTGCCGCCACGCCAAGACGACGGGCGCCCGCGCCCGGCGTGCCGTGGAAAATCGGCTGGTTCGGGGCGCTCCGCTGCCGCAAATCGCTTGAAATTCTCGCTGAGTTCGCTCGCCGCATGGAAGGCAGGGTCGAAATCATCCTGCGTGGCCGGCCAGCCTATTCGGAGTTTGCCGATTTCGACGGCGTCGTGGCCGCAACCCCGCATGTGCATTTCCATGGGCCATACAAGAACCCCGAGGATCTCGCCGCCATCTATAACGAGGTGCAATTCACCTGGGCCATCGACTTTTTCGAGGAAGGCCAGAATTCCAGCTGGCTGCTGCCCAACCGTCTTTATGAAGGCTGCCTTTATGGCACCCTGCCAATTGCACTTTCCGGCACCGAAACGGCTCGCTTCATTGAAAAACGCAATATCGGCTTCGTCCTGCAACAGGCGGGCGCTAACGATCTTGCCGCCCTTTTCAACCAGATGACCCCGCAGACCTATGCGGACGCCTTCCACACCCTATCGGCAACAGACAGGAAACAATGGCTGACCGACCGCGACGATTGCCGTCTGCTGGTGCAGCAATTGTCCTCACTCGCCAAATCCGCTTCCGGCCACGCCCGTGAAGCGCAGTTTTCACCCGTGTAGTGCGTAGGGGGCAAATCATGGAAGGTTTCGGTCATTCCGGCATCAGAACGCTGATCGTCATACCCTGCCTCAATGAGGCGAAGACGATCGAGGGGCTGCTTGTCAAATTCACCGATGCGATGCAGGGTCGCCTGTTCCGCATCGTCGTTGCCGATGGCGGCAGCACGGATGGAACGCGCGACATCGTTGCCGCCTTTGCGGCGACGGATGACCGCGTCACGCTTCTCGCCAATCCGAAGCGCATCCAGAGCGCCGGCATCAACCTGGCCGTTGCCACCTTCGGCGAGGACTTCGATTACCTCATCCGCATCGACGCCCATGGCGATTACCCCGATGATTATTGCCAGCGGCTGATCGAGGACGCCGAACGGACGGGTGCGGACTCCGTCGTCGTCGCCATGGATACGGTCGGCAACGGCCTGTTCCAGAAGGCCACGGCCATCGCCCAGAATTCCAAGCTCGGCAATGGCGGCTCCAAGCACCGCGAGGGCGCGAAAGGCCATTGGATCGATCACGGCCACCACGCGCTGATGCGGATTGCCGCTTTCGATGCGGTCGACGGTTATGACGAGAGCTTCAGCCACAATGAGGATGCGGAGCTGGATTTCCGGCTGCGCAAATCCGGGTTCCGCATCTGGATGACCGACAAGACCCGCATGACCTATTATCCGCGCGCCAGCGTCATGCCGCTCTTCAAGCAATATCTCGCCTATGGCCGCGGCCGGGCGAAGAACCTGTTGAAACATCGCTCGATCCCGAAAATCCGCCAGATGATTCCGCTCGCCGTGCTGCCGGTCTTCGTGCTTGCGCTGCTGTCGCTTGTGCACTGGGCGGCACTTATCCCGCTCGGCCTCTGGATTGCCGCATGTGTGGGTTATGGCCTGTGGATGGCAATTGGTCAGAAAAATCCATACGGACCGCTCGCCGCCTTTTCGGCGATGGTGATGCATCTGGCCTGGTCCACCGGCTTCTGGCTGGAACTCCTGAAATTCCGGGGAAGAAAGGCTGTCTCATGACCGACAACACCGTCACCCGCCCGCATTTTTCGAAAACCGTCGATATCGGTATCTGCACCTATAGACGCCCGGCGCTTGTCGCCACACTTCTGTCACTCTTCGAACTGGAGGTGCCGGAAGGCGTGAAAGTTCGGCTGATTGTCGCCGATAATGACGAGGAGCCAAGCGCCAGGGCAAGCGTCGATCGCCTGCGCGAAACCGCGCCCTTCGAGATCACCTATGTGCATTGCCCGAAATCGAATATTTCGATTGCCCGCAATGCCTGCCTGTCGGAATGCAAGGCGGATTATCTTGCCTTCATCGATGATGACGAAACCGCCCCGCCGCAATGGCTCAATGCCCTTCTGAAAAAGGCGGACGAGACCGGCGCGGAAGCGGTCCTCGGCCCCGTCACGGCCGTCTATCGGGACAACGCGCCGGGCTGGATGAAACGCGGCGATTTCCATTCAACGCTTCCGGTCTGGGTGAATGGCGAGATCATCACCGGCTATACCTGCAACACGCTGCTCAAGATGGATGCGCCATCGGTGAAGGGCCGGCGCTTCGCGCTGGCGCTCGGCCAGAGCGGCGGTGAGGACACCCATTTCTTCTCGCACCTTCACGCCGCCGGCGGCCGCATCGTTTTTGCGGAAGATGCCATGCTGTCCGAACCCGTGCCGGAAAATCGCGCAAGCTTTATGTGGCTTGCCAAACGCCGCTTCCGCTCCGGCCAGACCCACGGCCGTGTGCTGGCTGAGAAAAAGCCTGGTGCGCGCCGCGTGGTTCAAGTGGTGAAAGCCGGCTCGAAAGTAGTTTATTGCGCCCTCTTCGCTGCCCTGACCGGCTTCAACGCCGTGCGCCGCAACCGTTATGCGTTGCGTGGCGCGCTGCATATGGGTTCAATGAGCGGCGCCTTCGGTGTGCGTGAAATCCGCCAATACGGTGCGGTGGAGGCGACCTGATGGAAAACCTCGTCTCGCCGCCCGATATCAGCTTCGTCATCGCCGCCTATAATGCCGCCGACACCATCGAAGCCGCCGTTCAAAGCGCGCTCGATCAGCAGGGCGTGACTCTGGAAGTGATCGTCGTCGATGACCGGTCCGCCGACGATACCATTCCCTTCGTTGAAGCGATCGCCGCCATCGATCCGCGCGTGCGGCTGCTTGCGCTCGAAGAAAACCGGGGTCCGGGCGGTGCACGCAATGCCGGTATCGAAGCCGCGACCGGACGCTGGATCGCCGTGCTCGATTCCGACGATGTCATTCGCCCGGAACGCTCCGCCTGCATGCTGTGCCGGGGGGAAGCCGCGGGTGCAGCGATCGTTGTCGATAATCTCGATGTGGTCTACACCGATGGGCGGCCGATGGAGACGATGTTTTCGGAAGAGTTTCTTCAGGAAAGGCCGGTCCTGACGCTTGAGGACTTCATTTCCTCCAACATCCTGTTCCGCTCCACTTTCAATTTCGGCTACATGAAACCGATGTTCCGACGGGAATTCCTTCATAGCGAGGGGCTGCGCTTCCGCGAGGACATCCGCATCGGCGAGGATTATATCCTGCTCGCCTCGGCGCTCGCCGCCGGCGGTCTCTGCGTCATCGAACCGAAGCCGGGCTATATCTACAATATCCGCGAGGGCTCGATTTCGCGCGTGCTTGAACTGCACCACGTTGAGGCGATGATGCGGGCCGATGAGGATTTCCTGAGCCACTATACTCTTCTGCCCACCGCCATGGACGCGCAGCAGGCGAGGACCCGCAGCCTTCAGCTTGCGCATAATTTTCTGACTTTGGTGGAAAACATCAAGCGCCGCTCGGTGCTTGGCGCTTTGAAGACCACGATCAAAGATCCCGCCGTTTTGGGGCATTTGCGGATGCCCATTGCAGTGCGGCTGAGGAGGCTGCGGGACGCGATGTTCGCCCCTGCAGCGAATACAGGGGTGAAAAGGCAGATTTCATAAAATTTGCGCGCGGACCCTGTCTGCGCGGGGACTGGGGACAGATGAAACCTTGATGAAGGAGAACGCGATGGACCTGAACAAAACTGTCAGAAAAGCCGTCATTCCCGTCGCCGGCAACGGCACGCGGTTTTTGCCCGCCACTAAGGCGATGCCGAAGGAAATGCTGACGATCGTGGATCGTCCGGTCGTGCAATATGCTGTCGATGAAGCGATGCAGGCCGGTATCGAGCACATTATTTTCGTCACGAGCCGTAACAAGACCGCCATCGAAGACTATTTCGACAGCGCGCCGGAACTCATCAATACGCTGACCCGCTCCGGCAAGACCGTGCAGGTGTTGCAGCTGGAAAAGATGCTGCCCGTTGCAGGGACCGTCAGCTACACCCGCCAGCAGGTTCCGCTCGGTCTCGGCCACGCCGTCTGGTGTGCGCGCGAACTGGTCGGCAAGGAGCCTTTTGCCCTGCTGCTGCCTGACATGGTCTCCTACGGCGCACGCGGCTGCATTGCCGGTCTGATGGAGCTTTATGACGAAGTCGGTGGCAATATTCTCGGCGTCGAGGAATGCCTGCCGGAAGAAGTCTCTTCCTATGGCGTCGTCGGCGTCGGCCAGAAGGTCAACCACGGCTTTGCCGTCACCGAAATGGTCGAGAAGCCGGAACCATCCAAGGCGCCGTCGAATTATTACCTGAATGGCCGCTATATTCTGCAGCCGGAAATCTTTGATATTCTCGCCAGGCAGGAGCGTGGTGCCGGCAATGAGATTCAGTTGACCGATGGGATGAAACGTCTTGCGGAAAAACAGCCGTTCCACGCGCAGAAATATTCCGGCCGCACCTTTGATTGCGGCAGCAAGCAGGGCTTCATTGCCGCCAACGTCGCCTTTTCGCTGATGCGGGCAGACATGGAAGCACAGGTTCTCGCTTCGGTGAAGGAACTGGTGGCGAACCATGAAAGCCGCGTGCAGGCGGCCTGACTTTAATCGCGCCGCCGGGGAGGCGGTCGGCGCACCAATAACGGGAGGCGGGAAGGCGAGTGTTGCTCGGCTTCCCGCGTACCATTTTTAGTTCACAAGGTAGGTCCATGCACCACAAGACCTTTAAATCCAATATTGGTTTTCCGGAATCCGGCAAGGATTCCGATACGTTTATCGACCTCGACCGCCTGTGGGCCGCCGTGGTGCGCCGCGCCAATGTCATTGCTGCCTCCGTCATTGCCGCCGTGGTCCTCGCAGGCCTCTATCTGGTATTCGCGACCCCTGTTTACACCGCGATGACGCAGGTGCTGCTCGATGAAAGCCTCTCGCGTTACGCCGAAGAGGAATCGCCGGTGCCCGCCGCGCAGATCGTCGACAACCGCATCGCCAGCGCCGTGGAAATCCTGAAATCCAAGGAAATGGCGCTGACCGTCGTCGACAAGGCCAAGCTTGACGAGAACGACACGATCGTCAATCCAGCGATGTCCCCGGTCGAACTCGTCAAATCCTCCGTTCGGGGCATCCTCGACCTCGTGCTGCCGGGCGACCCGCCAGTCTCCGAAGCCGCCATCCGCGCCGGGCGGCGGGAAAAAGCCGCCGCCGTGCTGCAGCAGTCGCTGACCGTCGAGCGTGTGGGCCGCAGCTCGGTCATCGCCATTTCCACGCGTTCGACCGATCGTCAGCTGGCCGCGCAGATCGCCAAGACCTATGCGCAGGCCTATCTCACCGAACAGCTGAACGCCAATTTCGATGCCAGTGAACGTGCTTCTGTCTGGTTGCAGGAACGTCTGACCGACCTCAATCAGCGCGCACAGGCGGCGGAACTCGCGGTTCAGAAATTCCGGTCCGACAACAATATCGTATCCTCACGCGGCGAACTGATGTCGGAAAGCCAGCTTGCCGATCTCAATGGCCAGCTGATTGCTGCGCAGGCGGATGCAGCCACGGCATCTGCCCGCTACAATCAATATAAATCGATCATCGACCGTGGACCGGAAACAGCCGTCGACAACGCCGTCGTCTCGGCCCGCGACACCGACAATTCGGTCATTCAGGATCTTCGCAAGCGTTACATTACCATTTCCGACCGGCAGCGCGGCATCGTCCAGCAGTTCGGCGCCGATCATCCGCAGGCGACCGCACTCGAAGCGGAAAAGAAGGAAGTATCGCAGCAGATTTTCCAGGAGTTGCAGCAGCTGACCGGCAGCTTCAAGAACGAATATGACGTCGCCAATTCGCGGGTTCAGTCATTGCGCGACAGCATCGATAAGGTAGCTGGCCGAAATTCGGAAGCCAATATCACCATGGTGCAGCTGCGCGAGCTCGAGCAGCGGGCGACGGCGTTGCGCACCCTCTATCAGTCCTATCTCGGCCGCTTCGAAGAGGCTTCGCAGAAGCAGTCGCTGCCGATCGCCAAGGCCCGCATCATCTCCGAAGCCGGCCTGCCGACATCCCCTTCCAGCCCGAAAAAGACCATGACCATGGCGCTTTCGGTCATTCTCGGCCTGATGCTGGGCAGTGGTATTGCCGCACTTCTGGAGTTCCGGGACCGCTTCTTCCACACCGGCAACGACGTGCGTGACAATCTGCGCATGCGCTTTCTGGGTTACCTTCCCTTCATCGGGGAACGAGGCGTCGAAAATGCCAAAACCGGCAATAGCGCCGCCACTCCTGGCGGAGAAAACGCAACACTTGACGAAAGCGGTCAGGTCTCGTTCCAGAAAATGCTTCGCCTTGCGGTCGACAGCCCCCGCTCCAGCTTCGCGGAAACATTGCGTAACGTGAAGCTGACGGCCGATGTCGTCATTCAGGAACGCCAGTGCCGGGTCATCGGCGTCATTTCCTGCCTGCCGAACGAGGGCAAGTCTGTCGTCGCGCTCAATCTCGCCGGCCTGATCGCCTCGACCGGTAAGCGCACACTTGTCGTGGATGCCGATATCCGCAACCCCGGGCTTAGCCGTATGCTGACGACACGCCAATCTGCCGGTCTGGTGGAAGTGGTGCTCGATGAAGTTCCGTGGACACAGGCTGTAAAGGTGGATACCCGCACGAAAATGGGCATCCTGCCGGTTTCGACCAGCAACCAGTTCGCCCATTCGAGCGAGTTGCTCTCCTCGTCCGGCATGCGCAAATTCATCGACTCCGCCCGCGAGGCCTGCGATTACATCATCGTTGACCTTGCCCCCGTGGTTCCCGTCATCGATGCCAAGGCCTTTGCGCCGCAGGTGGATGGCTTTGTCTTCGTCACCGAATGGGGCAAGACGCCAATCCAGATGGTGCAGAACCTGATGGCCAACGAGCCGCAGATCGCCAACAAAACGCTCGGCATCGTGCTCAACAAGACCGACATGACGGAACTTCAGCGCTATGCCGGCCCCGGTGGTTCGGAGCATTATCACGAGAAATTCTCGGCCTATTACGGCGACGCAAAACCGCCGGTTAAGGAAGATGCCTGATCATGAAACGGCCCGGTGAAGAGCGGGCTGTCGACACGAAGGCAACTCGGGAACTGGGCGATCCAGCAACCTTACCATCCCACGCCGTCACCCCGGCCTTCGAGGGGAACAGCCATCCAAGTCGTTGGCTGAGGAGAACCTGTCCGCATGGCAGGCGCGCGTCGGCTGGACGCCGATCGCGTCCGGCATGACGGGAGAAACGTAAAATCCCGCCTGTGGCCTATGCATTTCTTCCGAAATTGCGCATTGATGGCGTGCCATGAAAATCGCAAGCAGGACCAATGCCATGCCATCACCTATCGCCTTTGTTTCACGGATGAATGCGGAAACGGAAACCGTGTGGAAACAGGCGCTGCGCGCCGCAATGCCGCAGGAGGTGATTCTCTCCTTTTCAGAATTGACGGACGAGCAAAGGCGGGTCGTGGATTTTGCCATCGTCGCCAATCCAGATCCGGCCGATATCGCGGCTCTTCCCGGCCTGACCTGGATTCACAGCCTCTGGGCGGGCGTCGAGCGGCTGGTGCTGGAATTGGGAGAAAAGGTGCCGCCTATCGTCCGGCTTAAAGACCCGGAGCTTTCCCGCGTCATGGCCGAAGCAGTGCTTGCATGGACCTATTATCTACAGCGCGACATGCCCGCCTACCGCGAGAACCAGCAAAAAGCATTGTGGCAGGAGCTGGAGTACCGCCATCCCGCCGAGACGACAGTTGGGCTCCTCGGTCTCGGTGCGCTTGGCATGGCGGCTGCGGACCGTCTCATCCATGCCGGTTTTAATGTTGCCGGCTGGAGCCGATCGGAAAAGGCAATCCCAGGTGTGGAAACCCTGAATGGAGACGATGGCCTTCAGGCATTGTTGGAAAAAAGTGACATTCTCGTCTGCCTCGTTCCGCTCACGGACGCAACGCGCGGCCTTCTCAACGCCGGCCGTCTGGCAGCAATGAAACCGGGAGCAGCCGTGATCAATTTCGCCCGCGGCGCGGTGATCGTCGCGGATGACCTGATTGCAGCGCTCGATTCCGGCAGACTGTCCCACGCCGTACTCGATGTATTCGAGCAGGAACCGCTGCCTGCGGACTCACCATTCTGGCAGCACCCGAAAGTCACCGCCCTGCCGCATATCTCCGCGCCGACAAGCCGTGAAAGTTCGGCACGGATCGTTGCGGGCAATGTCCGCGCCTGGCGGGAAAGCGGCAAACTTCCAGAAACCGTCGATATGGCTCGCGGTTACTAGGGCACGCCCCGCACGCAGGGGGCGTCCCGCTTCTGCGATCCGAGCCGGGCCGCGACGCTGGCGGCTTACTCCGCCAGCTCGCTTTTTGTGCTGTGTGCCTGTCGGACTGCCGAAACGATTTGTTGTTCGTCGTAGGGCTTTGTCAGGAGCACGGCATTTTCGGGCGCACCCTCAGGCAGATTGCTGTCGCCGGTCGCAAACACGACGGCCAGCCCCGGTTTGCGGCGCAGGGCCTCCACTGCCAGCTCACCCCCCATCATGTCGGGCAGGCCAAGGTCGGTAACGAGAATGTCAACGCGGTCCGCCTCGATCACCTGAAGCGCCTCAGCGGCATTTCCGGCTTCGATGACGGCAAAGCCGCTATCCGACAGCATCTCCGTCGAGTTCATCCGGATCAGTTCATCATCCTCGACCAGAAGAACCCGTACTGACCGGTTTTCCTTCTCAGCTGCGCCGGGAAGCCCCGACGATTTCGCGTGACCCGGCGCGGCGGCCGGCCGCGCTCTTGCCAGGGAAACCTGCTTGCGGTTGGCAATGACATGGCGAATGCGCCGTGCCAGCGCTTCGCGCGTATACGGCTTGGAGAGAAGCTCGACCCCGGCATCCAGCTTGCCGCCGTGGACGATGGAGTTTTCGGTGTAACCCGAGGTGAAGAGAACGGCAAGATTGGGCAGCCGTTCCTGTGCGCGGCGGGCCATTTCCCTGCTTTTCAGAGGCCCCGGCATGACCACGTCGGTGAAAATCACGTCGATCGGAATACCGCTTTCCACCACGGTCAAACCCGCCTGCGCATCGCGCGCCGTCAGCACCCGGTAGCCAAGGTCGCCAAGCGTCTCGACGACAGTGTTGCGCACCTCCTCGTCATCCTCGACCACGAGGATGGTCTCTGTTCCACCCTCGATGGGACCGGTCGGCATGATCACCTCCCTGTCCTCATCGGCAGCAGAGCGCGGCAGATACATCTTGACCGTCGTGCCCTGCCCTACCTCGCTGTAGATGTTGACGTGGCCGCTGGACTGTTTGGCAAAACCATAAACCATCGAAAGGCCAAGGCCCGTCCCCTTGCCCTCCGGTTTTGTCGAAAAGAACGGTTCAAACACCTTTTCGAGAACCTCCGGCGACATGCCGGAGCCGGTATCGGTGACGGCGAGCATCACATATTGTCCCGGCGAAACGTCCGAATGCTTGCGGGCGTAATCGCGGTCGAGAACCGCATTTCCGACTTCGATTGTCAGTTTCCCGTGACCTTCCATGGCGTCGCGCGCATTGATCGCGAGATTGAGAAGAGCGTTCTCCACCTGGTTGGGGTCGGCATAGGTATTCCAGAGACCACCAGAGGTGATGACTTCGACTTCGATCGCCTCACCGAGCGACCGGCGCAGCAGATCGTCCATGCCCGTGACGAAACGGGAAATGTTGATGACTCGCGGTTCCAGCGCCTGACGGCGGCCGAAGGCCAAAAGCTGGCTGGCGAGCTTCGCGCCCCGATGGACGCCCGCCAGCGCGTTCTCCAGCCGCCGTTCGGCGCGCTCATTGCCGATCACGTCCTTCGACAGCAGTTGCAGATTTCCCGCGATCACCTGAAGAAGATTGTTGAAATCATGCGCCACACCGCCGGTCAGCTGACCGATGGATTCCATCTTCTGCGACTGCAACAGGGCTTTTTCCGCCTGGCGTCGCTCCGCCATTTCCGCCTCGACCCTGGCCTCAAGACCTTCATTCAATTGCCGAAGCTGCTCTTCCGCCCTGATTCGGTGGCGAATCTCGCGCTCGAGGTTGCTGGCATGTTCCTTGAGCGTATCCTCAGCCTGACGCTGTTCGGTGATGTCCGTGTGGACCCCCACCCATTCGGCAATCGCACCATTCTTATCAAAGATCGGAACCCCACGGATTGCAAACGTCCGATAGACGCCATCGTGACGGCGCACGCGGTGTTCCCAGATATAGGTCGACTTCTCGGCGACAGCCTTGTTCCAGCTATCCACCGACCCCTGCCGGTCGTCCGGATGCACGGCATCGGCCCAGCCAAAACCCTGATATTCTTCAGCCGTCTGACCTGTCAACGCCGCCCAGGCAGGCTGTTCCCCCAGCATTCTGCCATCGGCACTGTTGGTCCAAAGCACCCCGTGCACCGCCTCCACCGCCGCCCGGAAACGGTTATTGCTGATGAGGATTTCCTGCTCGGACCGCTTGCGGTCTTCGATATCGATGATCAGAACATAGATCCCGTCGACGGAACCATCGGCGACGTAACGCGGCATATAGCGGATTTCGGCGGCGCGTGTTGTGCCATCCGGCCGGCGGATGACCGTGTCGGAGACGATGCTCTCACCGTTGAGCGCCCGATCGAGATAGGGTTTGCGTGCGGCAAAAAACTCTTCGCCGACGATATCGGGAACACTGTGGCCAATCACCTCATCGGCGCTGCGGCCAAACCACTCCAGATAGCCATCATTGGCGAATTTATAGACGTAATTGCAGTCCACATACCCGACCAGAATGGGCAGTGCATTGGTCAGCCGGCTAAGCTCCAGGCGGCTCTGCTCCAGCGCTTCCAGCGCCCGCACCTTGTCAGTGTTTTCAAGCACGGTGCACAGAACGCCGTCGACTGTGCCGCCTTCATTGTAGATCGGCGTGTAGAACAGATCGAAGATCACCTCTTCCGGTGCGCCATGTCGCATCAGCGTCATCGGCTGGTCGCGGTAGGCCATGACCTCACCGCGAAAACCGGCTTCGAGAATACGGCTGTTCCAGTCCCAGATTTCCGGCCAGATGCCGGGCACCGTGCCGCCCAGCGCCTGCGGATGATAATTACCGGCAATCTCCGCATAACCGTCATTGTAGATCATCACATGATCGCGGCCCCACATCAGCACCTGCGGAATGGGTGAATTGACGACGGAGTTGGCTTTTTGTCTCAGATTTTGTGGCCAGTCACGGATCGGACCGAGCGAGGTCTTCGACCAGTCGAAGCGGCGCACAAGCTCACCCGTTTCACCGCCGCCGATGGGCCATACCGGGGCAGCACGAAGATTGGTCATTCAACATCACCACAAAAATCGAGAGGAAATCTCCCGTAATACAGAACAGGAGAAAAGTCCAAGAGAACAGAAACTTCGTTGGTTTGTTCCCTGCTTTTTCAAAAAAATGAAAAAGTTCCATCGGTTTGAAAATTTCTCGGCGCTGCTGCTAATCAACCATTTATTTCAAAGCCTTCACGCCAGAATTTTTTCCCGAATACCCCTGCAATGGCGCCTTCTCCTGAGGGTGAGCATCCTCAATACGCCAGAAATTGCCGCAAACGGAATGGCGACAAACGAATTATTAAGCCTCAATAAGGGTGCTGGCGGTCGCGGTGCCGTCAGCGCCCGGGTCTTCGCCACACCGCGACCAGAGGGAACAACAATGAAAATACTTTTGGGTGCCACAATTCTTTCCGCAGGCTTCGCCTTTTCAGGGGGCGCAGCTTATGCTGCCGATTGCGGAAGCGTTACAATCGCCAGCATGAACTGGCAGTCGGCTGAAGTTGCCGCCAATCTGGACAAGTTCATCCTTGAGAAGGGCTACGGCTGCTCTGCCGAAATCGTCACCGGCGACACCGTACCGACATTGACCTCCATGGCCGAGAAAGGCCAGCCTGATATCGCGCCTGAGGCTTGGGTCAGCCTGCAGCCGGAAATCGTCAAGCAGGGTCTCGAAGGTGGCAAGGTGGTCGCGGCCGCTAAAATCCTTTCGGACGGCGCTGTCCAGGGCTGGTGGATTCCGAAATATGTTGCCGAGGCCAATCCGGATCTGAAGACCATTCCTGACCTCTTCAAGCATCCTGAACTTTTCCCGTCGCCGGAAGACAAATCCAAGGGCGCTGTATTCAACGGCCCACAGGGCTGGGGCGGTACCGTGGTCACTGCGCAGCTTTTCAAGGCGTTTGGCGGCGAAAAGGCCGGCTTTACGCTTGTTGACACCGGCTCTGCCGCCGGTCTCGATGGCTCTGTCGCCAAGGCCTATGAAGCAAGGCAGCCGTGGGTCGGCTACTACTGGGCTCCAACCTCACTGCTCGGCAAATATGAAATGGTGAAGCTCGGGTTCGGAACCGAATATGACGCGGCCGAATGGAAGCGCTGTACTTCGGTTGCCGATTGCGCCGATCCAAAGCCGAACGCCTGGCCAATCGACGACGTGCAGACACTGGTCAGCAAATCCTTTGCCGATCGTTCCGGCCCTGCCATGGATTACCTCAACAAGCGCGCCTGGACCAACGCCACCGTCAACAAGCTGATCGCCTGGATGACGGATAATCAAGCAACCGGCGAGGACGGCGCAAAGCATTTCCTGAAAGAGAACGAAGACCTCTGGAAGGGCTGGGTTTCTCCCGAAGTCGCTGAAAAGGTCAAGGCCGCCCTCTAAGAGCGCGTCCTTACATATCTGCCCGGTATCGGCGCCTGTCGACGGCGGCGCCGAGCCGTATTGGCTATCCCGGCTCTGGCGGGATAGCCAATACAGCGGGTTCAACAGAGTGTTCTGCCCGCGATTAGCCGGCACCCGACGCTCTGGCGATTTTACTCCCGAAGCGCGGAGGACGTTGGTCCCCGCCTCCGGTTCGTCATGGAGAACAGGATATGGAATGGCTTTTCAAATTTCCGACCATGAATGACGATTCTCTGCGCGCGCTGAAAAAAGTCATCGACGAAGGTTTCCGGGCTTTTACCCGAACCTATGGCGGCGCAATCGAGGGGCTGTTTACACCCCTTCAGAGTTTCCTCATCTGGGCGGAAAGGCTTTTGATCGGCGCGCCCTGGCCGGTCGTTATTCTTATTGTCGGCGCTCTTGCCTGGTTCGGCAGCCGGAGTGCCACCATTGTTTCGCTCTGTTGCGGCATTCTCTTCGCCATCGGCTGGTTCGGCATGTGGGAAGACACGATGAAGACGGTCTCGATGATCTTCGTCTGCGCGGTGCTGTCCATCGTCGTCGGGTTGCCGATCGGCATTGCGATGGCGCGTTCCAACCGTCTGCAGAACGTGATCAATCCCGTTCTCGACGTCATGCAGACGATGCCGAGTTTCGTCTATCTCATCCCCGTCGTGATGCTGCTTGGCATCGGCCGCGTGCCCGGCGTTATCGCCGTCGTCATTTACGCCATTCCGCCGATGATCCGCCTTACCAATCTCGGTATCCGCATGGTTGACCGCGACGTCCTGGAAGCGGCCGACGCCTTTGGTTCTTCCAATCGCCAGAAGCTCTTCAAGGTGCAGCTGCCGCTCGCTCTCCCTACGATCATGGCCGGCATCAACCAGACCATCATGATGGCGCTCGCCATGGTCGTCATCGCCTCCATGATCGGCGTCCAGGGGCTTGGCCAGCCGGTGCTGAAAGCCATCGCCAACCAGTACTTCACGCTCGGCGTCTTCAACGGGCTTGCCATCGTCGGCATCGCCATCATCTTCGACCGCATCAGCCAGGCCTATGGCCTTCGCCTGCAAAAACACCGGGAAGTGGCGCATGGCTAGTCAATCGATCGAAATTCGCAGCCTCTACAAGATCTTCGGCCCCAAGGCGGGGGACTATGTCGAACCCGTCAAAGCCGGCATGTCCAAGTCCGATCTCAACGCCAAACATGGTCATGTGCTCGGCCTGCGTGATATCAACATCACCATGCCGGGCGGCCAGATCACTGTCATCATGGGCCTTTCCGGCTCCGGCAAATCGACGCTGATCCGCCACGTCAACCGGCTGATCGACCCGACGGCCGGTGAAATCCTCTACGGCGGCACCGATGTCTGCCGTCTGAATGAAGCGGATCTTCTGGAGTTTCGCCGGCACAAGACGGCCATGGTCTTCCAGAAATTCGGCCTCCTGCCTCACCGAAACGTGCTGCAAAACGTTGTCTATGGCCTTGAGGTGCAGGGCGTTGACAAGCGTGAGCGCGAAGAAAGGGCAGAGGTCTGGATCAGGCGTGTGGGCCTCGAAGGTTTTTCGAACCACTATCCCAACCAGCTCTCCGGCGGCATGCAGCAGCGCGTCGGGCTCGCCCGCGCGCTGACCAACAACGCCGAAATCCTTCTCATGGACGAAGCATACTCGGCCCTCGATCCGCTTATCCGCGTGGATATGCAGACGGTGCTGCTGGAACTGCAGAAGGAACTGAAGAAGACTGTCGTCTTCATCACCCACGATCTCGACGAAGCGCTGCGGCTCGGTGACAAAATCGCCATCCTGCGCGATGGCGAGATCATCCAGCAGGGCACCGCGGCCGAAATCGTCATGTCGCCCGCCGACAGTTATATCGAAGCCTTCGTGGAAGAGGTCAATCGCGGCCGCGTTATTCGCCTCGGCGCCGTCGTACAGCAGGAATTTGCCGGCCAGTCCCGCCTTCAGCTCGATGCGGACATGACGGTGGAAGAAGGCCTGCGCGCCCTCGTCCGGGAAAATGTCAGCAGCGCCACCGTGGTAGGGGACAATGGCAAGACACTTGGAGCAATAACCACCGATGCCATTATGCGCTGCCTCGTCAGAACCGCACATGGCGAGGAGGCCGGCACGGCTGAACGTCTGTCAGGCTGAACCCTCAAGCCACGCGGCCATGCCCTTTGCAGCGGCCTTGCCGGTGGCGAAGCAGGCGGTCAAGAGATACCCCCCTGTCGGCGCTTCCCAGTCTAGCATTTCCCCGGCAGCAAAAATGCCGGGGAGCTTCTCCAGCATATAGTTCTGATCAAGGCCGCTCCATGCGATACCGCCAGCCGACGAGATTGCCTCGGCAATCGGTCTCGTCTCCAAAAGCGGTATCTCTGCATGCTTTATTCTCGCGGCGACAAACTCGTCCGGCATGGCGGCGATGTCGGGAAAGATTTCCCGCAGAAGCCCGACCTTCACGGCAGACAGGCCAGCCGCCTTACGCATGCGGTTTGCGAAACTTTCCTTCCTGACGAGCCTGCCCAGATCACGGCTAAGTCGTTCCACCGTACGTCCGGGCGCAAGATCAATCGTCAGCGACGCTTTGCCTGCTTCTTTCAACCGGTCTCGCAGGGCGGCGGAATGGGCATAGATCACGCTGCCCTCAATGCCGTGCTTCGTGATCACGAATTCGCCCTGAAAGGCCCCCGCCGGCGAAATGGTGACCGTGGATTTAACCGCTTCACCGGCAAAACGCTCACGGAAGACATCGCTCCAATCAACGTCAAAACCGCAATTGGCCGGGCGGAATGGAGCGAGCTCTACACCCCTGACCGCAAGCACCGGAACCCATGCGGCATCGGAGCCCAGACGCGGCCAGCTTGCGCCGCCAAGTGCCAAAAGAGTGACATCGGCCTTGACGGCAATCTCGCCCTCCGGTGTCGCGAAAACCAGCTGCTCGCGGGAAAAACCCGTCCAGCGGTGCCGCGTCCTGATGGTGACGCCTTGCGCCTCCAGCCGGGCAAGCCAGGCGCGCAGCAGCGGCGAAGCCTTCATCGCTTTGGGAAAGACCCGACCGGAGGTGCCGACAAAGGTGTCCTGCCCCAGACGCTCAACCCAGTTGCGCAGCATATCAGGCGTAAAATCATTAAGAGCGGCGCGCAGGCGTGGTTCCGCATCACCAAAGCGCTGGCGGAAACTGTCATAGCCTTCGGCATGGGTAATGTTGAGGCCAGATTTCCCGGCCATGAGCAATTTGCGCGCCACGGTCGGCATCGCCTCGAACACGGTCACGGCATGGCCGGCGGCTGAAAGCACTTCCGCCGCCATCAAGCCTGCCGGGCCGCCGCCGACGATGGCGACCTGCCTTGCCTCGCCCAAAACCCTCTCCATGCTTAGTTTCACTGTTCCGTGCCTTATACCGATTTCCGCGTGCGAATATATGCGATAATGAAACGTGCATGTTCACGCTCGACCGCCCCGTCACCTTTTCGCAGGATATCAAGAAAAGCCGCTTCCTCGCCTTTGCTGCACCCGTCACGAGCGAAGACGACGCGAAGACCTTTCTGGCAGCGCATTCCGATCCCGATGCGAACCATAATTGCTGGGCGTGGCGAAGCGGCCAGACCTATCGCTTCAGCGACGACGGCGAGCCGTCGGGCACGGCAGGCAAGCCGATCCTTCAGGCCATCGACGGTCAGGCGCTCGACAATGTCGCAGTCTTGGTCATCCGCTGGTTCGGCGGCATCCTGCTTGGCAGCGGCGGATTGATGCGCGCCTATGGCGGCACCGCGGCAGCGTGCCTGCGGCTTGGCGAAACCTCCCCTGTCATTACCTATGTCAGCGCCACGTTAACCTGCCCATTTTCCGATCTGGCGCTGGTAAAATCGCGGCTTTCCGCGGCGCCGAACCTGCGGCTGGAAAAAGAAGACTTTACCGGCACGGGCGCGGATATGCTGCTCTCGGTTCCAGCCGAGGACGCTGAAAGGCTCACCCGGCTTCTCAGCGACCTTACGAGCGGCCGCGTCAACCTGCAAATTCCAGATTAGAGCGCCTGTCCGAGCCCGAAATTCATGTTATGGAAGCGCATGTCTTCAGAGCTATCGAACCCCGTTTACAACCCGCCGCTCGATCCATGGCTCACCATCGTGCACCGAGACAACGATCTGCTGGTGCTGGATAAGCAGAGCGGACTCCTCTCAGTGCCGGGGCGCGATCCTGCGCTTTCCGACAGCCTGATGACGCGCGTCCAAAAAGAGTTCCCGAAAGCGCTGATGATCAACCGCCTGGACAAGGACACATCTGGAATCGTGCTGATGTCCCTAAACCGCAAGGCCCATGCGGCAATTGCGTCACAGTTTGAAAACCGCCAGACGCGAAAATCCTACGTGGCAATTGTCTGGGGCGAGGTGAAGGGCGAGGAGGGTGAAGTGGACCTGCCACTTGCCATCGATCCCGAGAACAAACCGCGCCACCGGGTCGACCATGAAAATGGCAAGCCGGCGCAAAGCCTCTGGCGGGTGCTCGAGCGTTTGCCGCTTCCGGCAACCCGACTGGCGCTGACGCCTCTCACCGGCCGCACGCATCAATTGCGGGTCCACATGAAGGCACTTGGCCACCCCATTCTCGGCGACGACTTCTATGCCGAGGGGGATGCACGCATTGCCGCGCCGCGCCTCATGTTGCATGCACAGGAAGTCGGCTTCCGTCATCCCGATGGTCGTGGCGTCACCTACACCGTGGCCTGTCCGTTCTGAGGCCCGAGATGAAAGAACCGAACGAAAGCTTCGTGGTGGATTTCGTCGGCGGCGCGGTCGGACACCGCTTCCGCTCCGGCGAGGGGCGCGGGCAAGCCTTGCCCAAGGCCGCCGGTTTCACCAAAGGCCGCACCCCAAAGATCGTGGATGCCACGGCTGGGCTGGGGCGGGATGCCTTCCTGCTCGCATCGCTCGGAGCGGAGGTCACCCTTATCGAACGCTCGCCAGACATGCATGCGCATCTCACCGATGGTATCCGGCGCGCAACGGAGGCGGGCGGCGCCTACGCTGAGGCGGCAGCCCGCATGACATTGGTCCATGGGGATTCGCGGTATCTACTGAAGGAACTTTCACCCGAAGTGGTCATCGTCGACCCCATGCATCCTCCCCGCCACAATACGGCGCTGGTGAAAAAAGAAATGCGGGTGTTGAGGGAGCTCGTCGGGGCAGATCAGGATCAGGTGGAACTTATGGAGGCTGCGCTGGAGAATGCCACAAAACGCGTCGTCCTGAAATGGCCGTTGCGCGCAGATCCGATGCCGGGCATTCGCAAGCCCTCTCACCAGATAACGGGTAAAAACACCCGTTACGACGTCTTCATGATCTTTGGAAAATCCGTTGAGGACGATTGCTGATCAGCGAAAGTTCGGCTTACGCTGAGCATTCATCAGCAATTCATGGCGCGACGCGAAGTCACCGAATAACTTCCTCAGCCGCGATTCTTCAGCCTTATCGAGCCTGTAACGGCGGCAGAATTCCGCAACGTTCAGGATCGGTTTGGTCTGGTTCCCATCTATCGTCTTGTTGTCAATGATCTGCATGTCACCCTCCGTCTAACCGATGCCAAACGCGGCCAAAGGAATAGGGTTCCGTATGAATTCCTACGGGTTAGAAAAAGTGCGAGGGCTGCACACGCGATGATCAAGTTTTCTTGAAACTATCGAACGAAACGAATCCCTTCCCAGATGGTTTTTCGCAAGACCTTAACGAAGGAAGGGAGACCCATGTTCCATAAGACCCGATTTCTGAGCTCAACGATCCTGTGTGCCTTCTTTGCCTTGCCGCTTTCCGGGATCGCCCACGCCCAGACCGCTCCGGCTGCCGAAACGAAACGGCCGAATGCGCCGGATCAGAAACCGGCCTTTGAGGGACAGACACGCGCTCCCCAAGCCGCAAACCAGCCAAACGTGGAAAAAACCGTCGTTGCAGAGGGTCTGCCGCATCTCTGGTCCATGGAATTTCTGCCAGACGGTCGTATGATCGTTGCTGCCAAGGAAGGCGCCATGCATATCGTCGCAGATGGCAAGACGGGCCCGGCGCTGGAAGGTGTGCCTGAGGTTGCGTCCGACGGACAGGGCGGTCTTCTCGATATCGCGCTGGCGCCCGACTTCGAGACATCCCGTAAGATCTTCTTCTCCTTTTCCGAACCACGCGAGGGCGGCAACGGTACGTCCGTTGCCTCTGCAAGATTGAGTGAAGAGGGCGGTGCGGCAAAACTGGAGGATGTCTCGGTAATCTTCCGCCAGATGCCGACCTATGACGGCGACAAACATTTCGGCTCCCGCCTCGTCTTCGGCCCCAACAACGAGCTTTACGTCACTGTTGGCGAGCGGTCGGACGCAACGCCCCGCGTTCAGGCGCAGGATTTGTCGAGTGGTCTCGGCAAGGTTTTCCGCATCGATGCCAACGGCAAGGCATTTGAGGGCAATCCCTTCGCCGGCCAGCAGGACGCTCTGCCGGAAATTTGGAGCTATGGCCATCGCAACCTGCAATCGGCGGCCCTCGACGGCCAAGGCCGACTCTGGACCGTCGAGCATGGACCGAAGGGCGGCGATGAGTTGAACCTTCCAAAGGCAGGGCTGAACTATGGCTGGCCAGTCATCACCTATGGCATAGAATATAGCGGCGGCGAAGTGGGTGAAGGTATCACCGCCAAGGAAGGCATGGAGCAGCCCGTATACTATTGGGACCCCGTTATCGGCCCCTCCGGCATGGCCTTTTATGACGGTGACCAGATACCCGAATGGAAGGGCGCCTTCATCGTTGGCGGCCTGGTCAGCCAGGGTCTGGTCATCCTGCACATCGATGGCGACAAGGTTGCGACTGAAAGCCGACTGCCGCTGGAGGCGCGCATTCGCGATGTGAAAGTTGGCCCGGACGGCGCCGTCTATGCGGTGACCGAAGAGCGCGGCGGCGGCAACTCACAGATTTTGCGGATCGCCAGGGCCGGCTGATTAAACCCACAACAGGAAGACAGGCTGCCGGAACGAAGGTGGCCTGTTTTTCGTTTCCCGCAACCTCAAACGTGCCGGAAACAACCATGCCACAGCCGCCTACCCGTCTTCTTGCCAAACTCGGCCTTGCCTATGTCAACGATCAGGAACCGGGTATCGCTCGCGAAAAGCGCGGGCGTGGCTTCTGCTATCGCCTTCCGGGCGGCGAACTTCTTTCCGACAGCGTCGAACTGAAACGCATCAAGTCGCTGGGCGTGCCACCCGCTTACAGGGATGTCTGGATCTGCATTGATCCGGCCGGGCATCTTCAGGCAACCGGTTTCGACGCCCGGGGACGCAAGCAATATCGTTATCATCCCGACTGGCATGCGCTACGCGGAGAAACCAAATTCTTTCAGCTGAAAAGCTTCGGCAAGGCATTGCCCACCATCCGCCGTCGCGCGCTGGCGGACGTCGGAAAACAGGACCACGGGCAGGAGATGACGCTTGCCGCGCTCACACTGCTGCTCGACGCCGCCTATTTGCGCGTCGGCAACCGCTCCTATCTCGAAACCAACGGCACCTATGGCGCGACGACCCTGCTCAAGCGCCACGTGTCCTTTGGTGAGACAATCGAGTTGCGCTTTGCTGCCAAGGGCGGGCAGAAGGTGAAACGGCAGCTGCGTCATCCGCGCCTTCAGAAAATCCTCGAGGAGATCGCCGATCTTCCCGGCAAGGAGCTTTTCGTCTGGCAGGATAGCGAAAACCGGGTGCATTCCGTCGATTCCAGCGACCTCAACGCCTACCTCGCGCGCATTGGCGGCCAGGGCATTTCAGCCAAGACCTTCCGCACCTGGGGTGGAACACTCGCTGCCTTCTGCAATGCGATGGAACATGTGGCGGCGGGCGAAAAGCCGAGCATCAAGGGCATGTGCCAGGCAGCGGCGGCGGAGCTTTCAAACACACCGGCGATCTGCCGCAAGAGCTATGTGCATCCCGCCGTCCTCGACATCGCGACGGAAGAAAAGGCCCAGAAAAAGCTCAGCCGCATCTTGAAGGTCGGGGCAAAACCCGTCTCGGGCCTCAGGGCGGATGAAAGACGGCTGCTGGCCTTCCTCCCCTGATAACTCAACGGCTCCCCGCCCATTCCGACAGGTCTCGCTCAGCCCGTTCCAGCGCGCTGTAATTCAAAAGCTTGCGCAGGAATGCCACGGTAACGGCGCGCGTTCGAAGATTAAATCGGCCTTCCGCCTCCTCATCACCGGCCGCCTGATGCACGTTCAGCTTTTCGTAGAGGCTTTGCAGCCGGTTCTGCACGCTGCGCAGCGACAGGTTTCGGCGGCGCGCAATCGCCTTGTCGGTGAGGCCCAGCGCGACATCGATGAGGATTTCATATTCGGAATCGGTGAAACCGTGGGCCTTGCCGAGGCTCTTCTCCTGCAACCCGCGCACTTCCCGGTCGATCACGCATTGCGCCTCGATGAAGATGCTCCTGAGCGCTAGCCGCAGGCGATCGTCGGAAGCAGATTTCAGCACATAGCCATAGGCGGCACCTTCGGGCACAATGCGGGAAACGCCGCGTACATAGGCTTCATCCGAATAGTTCGACCAGAAAAGAATGCGCGTATCAGGCCGCTCCTTCCAGATGGTACGCGCCGCCTCGATGCCGTTGCGCTCGTTCATCTGCAAATCCATGACGATGTGAGCCGCCCGATTTTCGCGCGCGAGCTTCTCGCCCGCCCTGCCATTTGCGGCCTCCAGAACATTGTCGCATTCCGGCAGCGCCGCCCTCACGGCCTCACTCAGATAGGCGCGGTGCAGCACATCGTCCTCAACGATCAGCACGTCCATGTCAAACATCCTCCCGGGCATCGAAAGCACCTCGCGGCAGCGTAACAGTGATGCGGGTGCCCGCTCCGGCTTCATTGCCGGAAATATCAAAACGGGCCGAAATCAGCCGTGCCCTTGTCTTCATATTGCCAATGCCGAGACCGCCGGAGGCAGCATTGTCACCGCCGCCATTGCCGTCATCGCTCACGGTCACCCTCAACCCGCCATCAACCGCGGAGAGCGTCACGGCAATCGTATCCGGCTGGGCATGCCTGATGGCGTTGTTGACCGCCTCCTGTACGATGCGGAACAGCGAGATCGCCACCGTCTTGTCGAGCCTCTCCACCAGGCCGTCGGTCTCATCGGTGACAGACCACTTTATAACCGAGCCGCTATCGCGCACGGAGCGGTCGACATAGGTCTCGATTGCCTCAACGACCCCGAACAACTGCAGGATCGAGGGTTTTGCTTCCTCGATGATCTCGCGCAGGTCCTGCATGCAATGTTGAAGGCTCCGGACAACCGGTTCCAGCATATCGCCCGACATATCCGCCGAATGGCTCATGCGCTCGATACGTCGCGCCAGCCTCGTCAGATCGGCCAGAGTCTGGTCATGCAGGTCCATGCCGATCCGCTGACGTTCGGCCTCGAGAGCCTCCGTCAATTGCAGGGCGCCGAGGCGAAGTCCTTCTTCGCGAGCATTGGCACGCGCCTCCTCGATGGCTGAACGTTTCGCCTGCTCGGCGGCGCGGATGGCATAGAAATAGGGTGCCAGCAGATCCGCCACTGCGCGCGCATTGGCCACGTCCTCCATCGTATAGGCATTGGCTCGATGGCATGAGCAGCTGAGCGCACCAATGATATCGCCGTGCACCTTCATCGGAACATGCAGACGGCTATGCAGGTCGAGTTCATGGATGGGACTGGAAAAGGCGCCCTTGAAGTGAAATCGGGGATCGGCGCAGGCATCGCTGCTCAGAAGATGCTCGACCTCTCCGGACAGGAGGGAGCGGATGGGACTTCCGGTCAAAAGTGCAGGCGGGTGTTTGCTCCAGGCGCTGACAAGCCCGCTCTCATAGGCGATGTGGTACTTGTCATCCAGCTGTTTGATGCAAACATCCATGTGGTCATGCGGGATGATATGACTGATCTCGGTCGCAACCGCCTGAATAATGGCGTTGAATTCCAGCTGCCCGGCCAGCAGGCGCGAAATGCCCATGTAGTGATGAAAAAGCGCGCTTTTCGGCGTATCCAACATTTGCCGACGCCCTCCCAAGCGCCTGCCGAATCGACATCGGGCGGCGCAGGTTTAAGCACACTAGAGCGCCGCATCATCCATTCTGCGCCCGGAATGCCGTTTCGTCCTGCGGGTTCCCGCATGCTTTCTGCGGAAACCCGCAGTAAGATTGCCGTGATCCGCCTATACAAGCCAAATCTTATTGGTCATTCTTGCTTGTACTGGGGAACGGAGCTCCAGTGCAACGGGATTTCGTCTGCCGCCGAGGAGATTTGTGGCAGAGGAGGGTTCCGGGACCCCGAAAGGGCAAGCCACCAGGGAGGAAATCAATGGCTTTCAGAAAGATGCTTCTGGCATCGGCCGCTGTCGCATGCGCAGCTCTGCCGATCACCGCACATGCCGATACGTCGGCCAAAAAAATTGCGCTTTCAAACAATTACGCAGGCAATTCCTGGCGTCAGGCGATGCTGACCAGCTGGGACAAGATCACCAAGCAAGCCGTCGCCGACAAGCAGGTGGCCGCAGCCGACGCCTTCACGACAGCGGAAAACCAGGCGACCGAACAGGCAGCCCAAATCCAGAACCTCATCCTGCAGGGTTATGACGCCATCGTCATCAACGCCGCTTCGCCGACCGCGCTTAACGGCGCGGTGAAGGAAGCCTGTGATGCCGGCATCACCGTCGTGTCTTTCGATGGCATCGTCACCGAGCCCTGCGCCTGGCGCATCGCGGTGGATTTCAAGGCGATGGGTGCAAGCCAGATCGACTACCTCGCCAAGGCCATGCCGAAGGGCGGCAACCTGCTCGAAATCCGCGGTCTCGCCGGTGTTTCCGTGGATGACGAAATCCATGCCGGTATCGTCGATGCCGTTGCCAAGAACCCGCAGTTCAAGATCGTCGGTTCGGTCAATGGCGACTGGGCACAGGATGTCGCCCAGCGCGCCGTCGCCGGTATTCTGCCGAGCCTTCCTGAAGTCGCGGCCGTCGTAACCCAGGGCGGTGACGGTTATGGTGCGGCACAGGCTTTCGCCGCTGCCAAGCGCCCGACACCGACGATCGTGATGGGCAACCGCGAAGACGAGCTGCAATGGTGGAAACAGCAGAAGGATGCCAGCGGCTACGAGACCATGTCCGTCTCAATCGCTCCGGGCGTTTCGACGCTCGCATTCTGGGTGGCGCAGCAGATTCTGGATGGGAAGGATGTGAAGAAGGACCTGACGGTTCCTTTCCTGCGCATCGACCAGGCCAATCTTGAGGAGAACCTCAAGAACACCCAGAAGGGTGGCGTCGCGAATGTGGAATACTCGCTTGAGGATGCCCAGAAGGTCATTTCCTCGGCGAAGTAGTCTGCGCTTTGATGCCTGACACTGCGGCGCTTTCGAAAGAGGCGCCGCAATGATCCCCAGATTCAATTTCAGATCACTGGCGCAATTGCTCATGAATGACATCATCGAGGCGGAAGAAGTCGTCGCCGCACGCGGCGTGAAGGTCGCGTTTGGCGCGATCAAGGCGCTGGATGGGGCCGATCTCGTCATCCGTGCCGGGGAATGCCTCGGCCTCGTCGGCCATAATGGCGCGGGAAAATCCACGATCGTCAATGTCATCAATGGCGGGCTGACGCCGCATGAAGGCTCCATTTCCTACGGCAGTGACCAGAACCGCCACGGCATCGCCGCCGCGCGTGCGAGCGGCGTGCGCTGCGTGTTTCAGGAACTCTCGCTCTGCCCGAACCTGACGATCAGCGAAAATGTCCGCATCATGCATGCCACTATCAGCGGACGGAACTGGCGCGGGCGCGCTCTTGCCATGATCCGCCAGACGCTGGACGAGATTTTTCCCGGCCATGGCATCGATTGCGAACTGACGATTGCCGAGCTTTCCATTGCGGAGCGGCAAATGGTGGAAATCGCCATCAATTTCTGCCGCACACCTGACGCCCCGAGGCTGGTGATCCTCGATGAACCCACCTCCTCGCTCGACGCTGGCCTCGCCGAACAATTGATGGATTATGTCCGGCGTTTTGTCCGAACGGGCGGTTCGGTGCTGCTGATCTCGCATATTCTCGGCGAAATTCTTTCGACCGCCACCCGCATCGTCGTGATGAAGGACGGTCGCGTGGTGGCCAACCGGCCGGCGGGCGAATTCACCACGCGCACGCTGGTGGAAGCCATGGGCAGCGTCGTCAAGCCGCAGGACAGACAGAAACTCGAAAACCGCAAGGCGGGCGAAAAAGTGCTGTCCATGCCGGCGCGCCGCGGCGAAGGCCTTGCCTTCGAGGCCTTTCGCGGTGAGATCATCGGCCTTGCCGGTCTTGGCGGCCATGGC
>NZ_JBQYSN010000020.1:0-59177 GCF_052686535.1 Agrobacterium sp. DKPNP3
CCCCGGTCGCGGGCAGCGCACCTTCTGCTGCTGCGCCGCTGACCTCGAGCGTCCAGGTCACCGCCGTCGAATTCGAAGGATCGAAGATTTTCGTGGCCGGCTCCGCGCCCGCCGGTTCGACGGTTCGCGCGCTCGTCGATGAGACGGAAATCGGCAAGACCGCGACAGAAACGTCGGGGCATTTCGTCATCGAAGGCAATGTGGAGCTGGCTGTCGGCAGCCATATCGTCACCGTCGAAGAGCTGAATGCGGATGGCACCGCCAAGGTGCGTGTGCGCGTTCCCTTCGAGCGGCCGCAGACCGACCAGGCGACCGTTGCGATGCAGGCTCCCTCCGCCTCGCCAGCGGCCACGACATCAGCGGCACCATCGGAAAACCAGAGCACGGCGAGCGACCGCGCCGCTTTCGAAAAGCTGCGCGACGATGTTGCCAAGGCTTTTAGCATTCTCTCCAATCTATACCGGGATCAGGCGACGCCCGCGCTTGATCAGGCGATCGCAGGCCGCTCGGCAGTCGTGATCGCGCTGAAATCGCTCTCCGAGTTCCGCACGGCGGCTGCAACCGAGCCTGCCTTCACGGCCTTTGTTGGCGATATCGCGGCCAAGGCGCGTCAGGTGCAAGCGACGGTCGAGGCATGGCCGAACGATGTCGCAGCCATCGGCAAGGGCATCGCCGCGCTCGCAAGCCGCCTTGCCGAACTGCACATTACCGCGCCCGCCGCTCCTGCTCCGCAGGCACCTGCCGGCCCGCAGACCTTCGAACAGGCACCGCTCGCCGAAAGCCAGAACAGTGTCATCATCCGCCGGGGCGACACGCTATGGCAGATTTCCCGTCGCGTTTACGGACAGGGCGTGCGTTACACGACGATCTACCTCGCTAACGAGGACCAGATCAAAAACCCTGACCTGATCGAGCCCGGCCAGATTTTCGGCGTGCCGAAAGAGGCGCTGCCGAATGCGGAAGAACTCCACCGCAAGCGGCTGAAGAGCGGCTCCTGACCATTGACGCGTTGCAGTAAGCCCGCAACGACCCTATCTGTGACACGCGCGGCGGCTTGAGCAAAGCCGCCGTCCTGCTGTCGGCTTCCGGCAGTGACCGGAGAGAATGATGGCCAAGACCAAAAAAACGATTTCAGCGGATTCCAGCAATCCGACCCAGACCCTTATCAATCTCTGGCCCTATATGTGGCCCGAGGGTCGGTGGGACCTGAAGATGCGGGTCATCTGGGCAACGATATTTCTGGTCGTTGCCAAGCTGGTGCTGATCGCCGTTCCCTATTTTTTCAAATGGGCGACCGATGCACTGAATGGCAAGCTCGATATGGCGGGACTGGTTCCGGCCTTCCTGCTCGGCGCTGTGGCGCTCGTCATTGCCTATAATCTGACGCGGCTGATCCAGATTGGCCTGAACCAGCTGCGCGATTCGCTTTTTGCCAGCGTCGGCCAGCATGCCGTGCGTCAACTCGCCTACAGAACATTCGTTCACATGCACCGGCTTTCGCTGCGTTTCCATCTGGAACGCAAGACCGGCGGGCTGTCGCGGATTATCGAGCGTGGCACCAAGGGCATCGAGACCATCGTCCGTTTCACCATCCTCAACACCGCGCCGACCTTCATCGAATTCCTGCTGACGGCCATCATTTTCTGGGCCTCCTACGGCTTCTCCTATGTGCTCGTCACCGTCGTCACGGTGTGGGCCTATATCTGGTTCACCGTGCGGGCCAGCAACTGGCGTATCGGCATCCGCCGCGCCATGAACGACAGCGATACCGACGCCAACACCAAGGCGATCGACTCGCTTCTGAATTTCGAAACGGTCAAATATTTCGGCAATGAGGAGATGGAGGCGCGACGTTTCGATGTCGCCATGGAGCGATACGAAAAATCGGCGATCTCCATCTGGACGTCGCTCGGCTGGCTGAACTTCGGCCAGGGCGTGATCTTCGGCATCGGCTCCACGATCATGATGGTCATGTCGGCGCTGGCCGTCCAGCGGGGCGAACAGACCATCGGCGATTTCGTCTTTGTCAATGCATTGCTTCTGCAGCTTTCGGTGCCGCTCAATTTCATCGGTTTCGTCTACCGCGAAATCCGCCAGGGGCTGACGGATATCGAGCAGATGTTCGATCTCCTGGAGGTGGAAGCTGAAGTGACAGACAGTCCGGATGCAAAACCGCTTGCGGCTGGCCCGGGCGCCATCTCCTTCCGTGACGTGCATTTCGCCTATGACCCGGAGCGTCCGATCCTGAAGGGCATCTCTTTCGATGTGCCAGCGGGCAAGACGGTGGCGATCGTCGGTCCTTCGGGTGCGGGAAAATCCACGATCTCGCGGCTGCTCTATCGCTTCTACGACATTCAGGAAGGCTCCATTACCGTCGACGGGCAGGACATTCGCGACGTGACGCAAAAGAGCCTTCGCTCGGTTATCGGCATGGTGCCGCAGGACACGGTGCTGTTCAACGACACGCTGGCCTACAATATCCGCTATGGCCGCCCCTCCGCCACCGACGAAGATCTGAAAGCGGCAGCGGATGCGGCGCAGATCAGCGCCTTCATCGGCAAGCTGCCGGAGGGTTACGCGACGATGGTCGGCGAACGCGGCCTGAAGCTATCCGGCGGCGAAAAGCAGCGGGTGGCAATTGCACGAACGATCCTCAAAGCGCCGCCGATCCTCATTCTCGATGAGGCGACGTCGGCCCTCGATACGCATACCGAGCAGGAAATCCAGAGCGCCCTCGACATCGTCTCGAAGAACCGGACGACGCTCGTCATCGCCCACCGCCTTTCCACGGTCATCCACGCAGACGAAATCATCGTGCTGAAGGACGGTCTGATCGCCGAACGGGGCACACACGCCTCACTGATGGCTCAGAACGGTCTCTATGCCTCGATGTGGAGCCGCCAGCGCGAGGCAATCCGGGCGGAGGAGATGCTGCGCCATGTGCGCGAAACCGACGATCTCGGCGTCATCGATCGTGGCGAGCCCGCGCATTGAGGCGCATAACCCCTGGTAACCGGGGCTCATGGCCCCCGGCCCATTGCCGGGCGGCCCTTTTGGCTGTAACCAGCTAGGCAAAATTTGTCGCAATGCCGTGTGGATCGTGTCGTATCACGATCACATATAAAGGCGACAGAGGAAAACCGGAGCAAGGAATCTCATGAATCTGTTCGACACCATTCGCAACACCATCGTACCGATCCACAAGGAAGGTTATGTCTTCGTGGCGGCCTTCTTCGTCGCTTCGCTGGTGCTCGGCTGGATCGCCGAACCGCTTTTCTGGGTCGGCCTCGTTCTGACGGCCTGGTGTGCGTACTTCTTCCGTGACCCCGAGCGCGTGACGCCGCAGGATGACGATCTCATCATCAGCCCTGCCGATGGCCGGGTATCTGCCGTGCAGAGCGTTGTTCCGCCGCTGGAACTGGAACTCGGCAAGGAACCGCTGGTGCGCATCTCGGTGTTCATGAACGTGTTCAACTGCCATGTGAACCGTTCGCCTGTGCGCGGTCGCATCGTCAATATTGCTTACCGTCCCGGCCTCTTCCTCAACGCTGAAGTCGACAAGGCGTCCGAGGACAATGAGCGCAACGGTCTGGTCATCGAGACCTCGCATGGCAAGGTCGGCGTGGTGCAGATTGCCGGCATGGTCGCCCGCCGTATCGTGTGCTGGGTGAAGCCGAATGAACCAGTTGATGCCGGAGAGCGTTTCGGCCTTATCCGCTTCGGTTCGCGCCTCGACATCTTCCTTCCCGCTGGTTTCGAGCCGCGCGTATCGGTCGGCCAGACGGCAATTGCCGGTGAAACCGTGCTTGCCGAATTCGGCTCGGCCAAGGGTCCGGTCCTCAGCCGCCGCGGCTGAGGGTAAACAGGAAGGGCATGCGCATGGAAACGTCGATTTCGGAGACGCAGCAGAACGGAAAAGCCGATGGCCGCAGCGACAGCGGCCGTGGCCCGCGACTGCGCGAAATTCCCTTTCGTCTTCTGGTTCCCAATCTCATCACCGTTCTGGCGATCTGTGCGGGCCTGAGCGGCGTGCGCCTTGCTTTCGAGGGGCGTTTCGAACTCGCCGTCGGCATGGTGCTGCTCGCGGCTTTCCTCGATGGCGTCGACGGCCGTGTCGCCCGCATGATGAAGGCGACATCCAAATTCGGCGAGCAGATGGATTCGCTTGCCGATATCGTGAATTTCGGCGTCGCCCCTGCCCTCGTCGTCTACGCTTATCTGCTTGATCAGGCGCGTTCCATCGGCTGGATCGCCGCGCTCATCTATGTCATTGCCGCCGGCCTGCGTCTGGCACGTTTCAACGTCATGATCGAGCGCCCGGTGAAAGCCCCCTGGCAAAATGAGTTCTTTGTCGGCGTGCCGGCGCCTATGGGCGCAATGCTGGTGCTTCTCCCGGTCTATCTTGGCTTTCTCGGCGTCGAGCCGGACAAGCCTTTCGCTTACGTCGCCGCCGCCTATACGGTGCTGATCGGTTACCTTCTCATCAGCCGACTTCCGGTCTGGTCTGGCAAATCCGGCACCAGCCGCATCCGTCGCGACCTGGTGCTGCCGATGATCCTCGTCGTCGTTCTTTATGTCGCGATGCTCATGAGCTTCACATGGGAAGTTCTGGTGCTGACGGTTGCTGCCTACCTGGTCTTCATCCCCATCAGTGCCCGCCTCTGGCACCGCCGCTACGGCACTCTGACGATCGAGGAAGACGGCCATGATGATTCCAACGGTGGTAACGGTCTCGACCGCAGCATTTAAAACCGAAGGTTGATTTCTCTCCAGCCAAGCCGGCGGAGGGTGTGACGCAAAATGTCGCAGCCGGGAAAGCCGGCTTCGTTTTTCTTCGCCTCGAATCCGTCAAGATTAGCCGCGAAAGAAATGGCTCACACGCATCGCAGAGGCGTTTGGCGTGAACCGTGGAGAGAGACATGACGAACGAGACGAAGGCACAGCCGCAGGTGAAGCCGGACCTCAAAAGCCACTACCGCCCGCTCGGGCTGAAGGCCGTTGCGGCCGCCGCCCTGATGCTGAAGCGCAAGCCTGCCGCTAAAACCGCCTGAAAAAACCTGCTTTTTTTGAAGCCGGCAGGCATCGGGATTTTTCAGCGGAGAATGGATCCTGACGTACAATCAGCAGTGACGCGGCGCCTTTAGGGCGCCGTTTTATTTTTCGCGCTCCAAAGTAGTGAAGATAACCGCCATTCATAGAATTGGCCAGATTTTGTAACGAAGACGCAAGGAAAATGCAGTACAAAACCCGCCTTCGACAAGAAGGCTATACGCGCACAGGCGTGTAGATTAGGGATACAAAAACTTTTCCATTCCGAATTTTCCCAAATAAACATAAGTCGAGCCCCGAATTCGCGGAGACGCGGATGACGGAAATTCGGCGATGGGAAAGCCGGGGGACAGGCCAGGGGGGGCTTGGGGACGGCCATGCAGGACAAAATCCTTCTGATTGAAGATTCCGTTGCTCTTTCCATGCTGCTGAAGACGCGGCTTTCGGAGGAAACGGAAGCCGCGATTTTCCATTGCGACAGCATGGCGGCGGCCGATGCGCTGATGCAGGCCCATGATTTCACGCTGGCGCTGACGGGCCTCAATCTGCCCGACGCGCCCAAGGGGGAAATTCTGGCCCTTCTATCCGAGCGCAAGGTGCCGGCGATCGTTTTCACCGCCACCGTGGACGACGAGGCGCGCAAGCGCTACGCCGAAAAGAAAATCATCGATTATATTGTCAAGGACGGTCATCGCACCGTCGATGCTGTCGTGCGAACCGTCCAGCGTATTTTGAACAACAAGCTCTTTTCGGTTCTTGTCGTCGATGATGTGCGTGCGGCACGCTCCGGTCTCGTCGAAATTCTCGAGCGACAGAATTTCAGGGTTAGCGAGGCCCATTCGGGCAAGCAGGCGCTGGAAATCCTGGCGCAGGATCCGACGATCCAGCTCGTCATCACCGATTATCATATGCCCGACATGGACGGCTACGAACTGACGCGCCGCATCTGCGACAGCCGCTCGTCCGAGGATTTGCGGGTGATCGGTATCTCTTCCTCCACGGACCGGCTGCTTTCGGCGAGCTTCCTCAAGGCAGGCGCATCTGATTTCGTCTACCGCCCCTTCGTGCCCGAAGAACTGCAATGTCGCATCGATAACAATATCGAGACCTTGAAGCAGCTGAAGCGGCTGCGCGAGCTGGCAGAACGCGACCACCTCACCGGGCTGCCAAACCGTCGCTCCTTCTTTGAGCGGACGCGGGCGCTGATGGAGGTCATCAATGAAACTCACGAATGTGGCGCCGTCGCCATTCTCGATATCGACCACTTCAAGAAGATCAACGACACGCTGGGACACGATGCCGGCGACAGGGCGCTGAAAAAGCTGGCCGAACTTCTGCATACCATGTGCGACGAGCAACAGCACATCGCCGCCCGGCTTGGCGGCGAGGAATTTGCCGTGTTCCTGCGCGGGCTGGATGCGCATGCCGCCTATCAGTTCTGCGAGGAGCTGCGGGAACAGGTGGAAAAGAACGGCCGGCAACTGAGCGGCAGCAGCCTGGCGCTGACCATCTCCCTCGGCGTGGTGGAGATCGAAAAGGGCGAACCCTTCGACAACCAGCTCAACGCCGCCGACCAGTTGCTCTACCTCGCCAAGGCAAATGGCCGTAACCGCGTCTATTCCGACATGATGATCACCGAGGGACTGCAGAAGATCGGGCGGAACGGCTGATTGTCTCTGAAGTCTTCTATGGGACCGAGCAAGTGCCACTTGTTTCTTCTCCCCGCCGGGAGAAGTCCGCGGCAGCGGGATGAGGGGGCAAGCTCTCCGCATATCTCTACCGTAGCCCCCTCATCTGACCCTTCGGGCCATCTTCTCCCCGATGGGGAGAAGAAAGAGGCGGCTCGCTCAGCCCTCGTCATTGGCCTCGCGAAACACCTCAAAACAACGACATCTGGCCCTCGTCCTTTGCCGGTTTGATCTTTGGCAGCGGCACGCTTTCCGGCACTGGCAGCAGGAGGTCCGCCCCGATATTTGCGACCTTGTTGACCTTGTCCGACACGGGAATCATCTCGAAAAAATCCTCCTGCACCGGCCGCATCAGGTCCGCGACGTCACGTGGCTCCTGGGTCTTGCAGTCCAGCCAGCGGCTGAAATCCTCGGGCGCTATGACCACGGGCATCCGATCGTGAATACGGCCGATCGTCGCATTGGCGGCGGTGGTTAGGATGGCGCCTGTATCGACCTCCGAACCATCGGCGGAGGACCAGGTTTCCATGAGGCCGGCGAAGGCGACGATGCCGCCTTTCTTCGGGCGGATGAAATAGGGCTGCGGTTTGCCGCCCTCCTCCTTCGGCGGACGTCGCCATTCGTAAAAGCCTGTTGCCGGCACGAGCACGCGGCGATGGCGCATGGCGGCACGAAAAGACGCCTTGCCGATCGCCGTTTCCGAACGGGCGTTGATCAGCAGCGGAAAATCCTTGGGGTCCTTGATCCAGCCCGGCAGAAAGCCCCAGCGCACCAGCACGGCGCGGCGGTTGGGCAGGTTGCTGCCGCGCTCCTGCCGCTCGCCCTCCATGACGATCAGGATAGGCTGCGTCGGCGCGATGTTGTAACGGGCGGGAAATTCTTCGACGCTGATGAGATCGAGAAAGTCGGCGATCTCCTCAGGCGTTGCTTCCAGTACAAAACGTCCGCACATGGTTTTGTCCTCAGCCTCTTGGTCCAAACAGGATGATGGCGGTGCCAGCAAGGCAGACAGCCCCGCCGGCAATATCCCACCTGTCCGGCGCATGCCCTTCCACGCCCCACAGCCAGAACAGCGAGGCAGCAATGTAGATTCCGCCATAGGCGGCATAGGCCCGGCCGGCCGCCTCGGTCGGCACCAGCGTCAGAAGCCAAGCGAAAGCGGCCAGCGCCACCATGCCGGGCAACACTATCCAACCGGTTTTGCCGAGTTTCAGCCATGCCCAGAAGGAAAAGCAGCCGGCGATTTCGGCAAGAGCCGCCAGAACGTAGATAAAATAGACCTTCATTCCACCGTCTTTTGCATGCACAAGACTATAACGATTGGCGCTAATACCGGAATCGATTTTTCGAGCCATGATACCACTATAGACAGGCCGGAAACGGCCAAAACAAGCGAAACCATTCATGACCTTTCGTATCAAGCCCCGCGCCGCCTCCTCCGCCATTGTCAGGGATGGAGACCGGCTGCTTCTGGTGCGGCGCATCAACCCGCCCTCGAAAGACATGTTCGCCTTTCCAGGTGGGCGGGCCGAAGAGGGGGAAACCCCGGCCGAGACGGCCCTGCGCGAACTGCACGAGGAGACCGGCATCGTGGCGCGCCGGCCGCAGCTTTTCGCGACCTATGACCTCCCGTCGCGTGATGGTGAAGGCAGGCTGACGAGCCATTTTTTTCTGTCCGTCTTTACCGTGGAAACGGATGCCGATCCGCTGGTCACGGTCGGCGATGACGCGGCTGATGCCGGATGGTATACGCTCGCCGAAATCCGCCTTCTGCCGGCGCCGGA
Organism: Agrobacterium sp. DKPNP3; assembly: GCF_052686535.1. NCBI lineage: Bacteria > Pseudomonadati > Pseudomonadota > Alphaproteobacteria > Hyphomicrobiales > Rhizobiaceae > Agrobacterium > Agrobacterium sp. DKPNP3. The sequence goes on from NZ_JBQYSN010000020.1 coordinate 8,522, forward strand.
AAGCGTCGTCGAATGTGCGGAGCGGCTGCTTGCGTGATTGCCAGCCAACCAGAATCGCGATTATCTAGGCGTATAGGCACGCCGGATGGTCGCGAGCCAACAGTTCACGAGTATGTGTGGGGCAGAATAGAATTTTGATGCGGTCAACCATTTTCCTGTCCCTTTTCTTGACCATGCTTGTTATCGGGCAAGGAAAGGTTGCGCAGGCGCAGCCCTCCAAGGCCGTTTCTCCGCCACCCGCGGTGGAGGCAGCGCCGCCCAAGCCTGCGCCCTATGACGACAAGCTGGCACGGCTGTCTGAAATATTGGGGGCGGTGCAATATTTGCGAACCCTGTGCCCTTCCTCAGGACCGGAGGACTGGCGCAAGTCGATGAGCGACCTGCTGGCTGCGGACACGGCCAGCGAACCCGAACGACGCCAGCGCATGACGGCCGCATTCAACCGTGGATATCGCTCTTTTGCGGCCATCCACACCAGTTGCACCCGCGCCGCCATCATGGCAGAAGAGAGCTACCGTAACGAAGGGGCAACACTCGCGCAGGAAATCGCGTCCAGGTTCGGAAATTAAAGGTTTATTAACCTCTTTTCGCCGCAGCCCGTGCCGTTTTGATAAAAGGCTGCTAGTGTTGTTAACAGGGTGGTAAGGACTTGCCCGCCCTGTCGAGGATGAAAAATGCAGACAAGCCGTAACGAAATCGACGATATGATCGTGCATGAAAAAATGCAGGTCGCTCTGGAACACCAGAACGAGGCATGGGCCGACGGCATGGCTGACGGCATCGAGCCGGAGATTATCGCCGATGCCGCGATTGCTCTGGCCATGCGTGAAACCATCCGGATTCACGGTGAGGCGGGCGCTGAGGCAATGCTGGAATCGCTGCGCCAGCGCATGCTCCAGGGCGAATTTTCGCCGCAGCGGATCATACAGTAAAGCCGGGGTCTATCATGTCTTGCCTGAGCAGGAGCCTGTTGCGCTCTTCCGCCCTGCTGTCCATCGTGCTTGCCCTGACCGCCGGGCCACTTGGCCTGCCGCGCAGTGCCTACGCCCTCTCGGAGCTGAAACCGGCGCAGAAGAACGAAAGCGAACCTCAAAAGCAGGGGGGTGAACAGTCGCAGCAGGCACAGCCTGCCGAACCTGACGAAGTTGAGGGCGATTCGGACGGCATTCCCCTGCCCGACCCGTTGGTCGACCGTTCCGCCGGGCAAACAAACCCGCAAACCTCCAAGCCCGCCGATAACGGCCCTGAAATGTCCGTTGTGATCGAGCACGACATTTCCAAGGCGCCCGAGGCGGTTCGCAAGCTGCGCCAGCAGATTATCGATGCGGCGTCTTCGGGCGACATCGAAAAGCTTCGGCCCTTTATCGCCGCCGGGCAGAAGGAATTCCGCATCGACGGCAATGACGCTGAAGACCCGATTGCGGCGTTGAAGAGCTATTCCGGCGATCCCGATGGCCTGGAGGTGCTGGCGATCATCATCGACCTGTTGTCGACCGGTTATGCGCATGTGGATGCGGGTACGCCCGACGAAGCCTATGTTTTCCCTTATTTTGCCGGGAAGGCGCTGAATACGCTGACGGCGCCTGAGAAAGTCGAGCTTCTGCGCATCATCACGGCTGGCGATCTCGCTGACATGCAGGAATATGGCAATTACAGCTTCTATCGCATCGGCATTTCGCCTGACGGCAAGTGGAAGTTTTTCACCGCGGGTGATTGATCGCATCGCAGTGCTTGCCGTTATCGGCCAAAAATCCTAACTGTGCGGAATGAGCGTCCGGCATCGGCATCTGTGCTCTTGGGCACATTTGCTCTTGCAAAGGACGCATTGTCTCGACGAACCAGGGTGACGCCATGCCTTCCGCCTTTCTTGCCGACCGCCGCCTGATCCGGGTTTCCGGCACTGGCTCCGAGGAATTTTTGAACAACCTCATCACGGCCGACGTCGAATCGCTGCCAAAAGGCGAGGCCCGTGCAGCAGCGCTTCTGACACCGCAGGGCAAGATCCTGTTCGATTTCCTGATCTGGCGCGACGGACCCGATTTTCTGCTCGAAACGGAATCTGCCCAGCAGGACGCATTGCTGCGCCGCCTCACCATGTACAAGTTGCGCGCAGCGGTCGATCTGAAGGCCGAGACAACCGAAGGCGTGAGCGTTTTCTGGGGTGATCCCACCCCGGAGGCCGGTGTCGCGGATGGTCGTTTTGCCAAGGCGGGCATCAATCTTCACCGCGTGCCGGGTGCATCGGCATCCGGCGACGTTGCGGCTTACGATGCACTGCGCGTTGACCACGGCATCGCCGAATCCGGTGCTGACTACAGCCTGCAGGATGCTTTCCCTCATGATGTGCTGATGGATGTAAACGACGGCGTTTCCTTCAAGAAGGGCTGCTTTGTCGGCCAGGAAGTCGTCTCCCGCATGAAGCACCGGGGCACGGCACGACGCCGCGTCGTCACCGTTTCCGCCGCCGACGCGCTTCCCGCCACAGGAACGGAAATCATCGCGGACGGAAAGCCGGTCGGCGCGCTTGGGACCGTCTGTGGCAACAAGGCGCTGGCCATCGTGCGGATTGACCGCGTGGCCGATGCGCAAGCATCCGGAACCCCGCTTTTGGCAGAGACAACGCCGGTCAAGGTGGCGCTGCCGGCGTGGAGCGGCCTCTCCTTTCCAGCGGTTGATCCGGCGGCGCGGGCGGAGGACTGAGCGTGCCGCCCGTCAAAAGCCCACGCGCCTGGCAGCGGATGCTGTCCGGTCGCCGGCTCGATCTGCTCGATCCCTCGCCGCTCGATGTCGAAATCACGGATATCGCCCATGGCCTGGCGCGCGTTGCCCGCTGGAACGGCCAGACGCGTGGTGACCATGCATTTTCCGTCGCCCAGCATTGCCTTATCGTCGAGACGATTTTCTGCAAGATGTGCATCGGCGCGACACCCGATGAGATGCAGATGGCCCTCCTCCATGACGCGCCGGAATACGTCATCGGTGATATGATCTCGCCGTTCAAATCCGTGGTCGGCGGCGGATACAAGACTGTGGAAAAACGGCTGGAAGCGGCGGTGCATCTGCGTTTCGGCCTGCCGCCGCATGCTCCGCGCGAACTGAAGGACCGCATCAAGAAGGCCGATACAGTCGCAGCTTTCTTCGAGGCGACCGAGCTTGCCGGTTTTTCCGTCGCCGAGGCGCAAAAATTCTTCGGCCTGCCGCGCGGCATCACCCGCGATATGTTCGACATCACGCCACTTCCCTCGACCGAAGCGCAAAGGCTGTTCGTCGAACGGTTCGAAGCGATCGAGGCGCTGCGATCGGCAAAGACAAACGGTTCCAAATGACAGCCATAATCGTATCCCCACTCGGACGTATTGCCGAAATGGCGGTCAGGCATAGAGCGCGCGAAATGGTGACGCTGATTGCCAAGGAGCAAAGCTTTCACCGGCCGGCCGTCATTGCGGCAGAACGGCACCTGACACTTGCCATGAACGACATCGCCTTCAAGGGTACTGCTGATCTGATCGCGCCTGATGACGCTCATGTCCTGCAACTGATCGATTTTGCCCGTCAATGGGACCAGTCGGCACCGCTGCTTATTCATTGCTGGATGGGCGTTTCGCGCTCGCCCGCCGCTGCCGTTGTCGCCGCCCTCAGTCTTTACCCCGATCAGGACGACACGGACCTTGCGCTACGTTTGCGCGCCGTCTCGCCTTATGCGACGCCGAACGCCCGCATCATCGCCATCGGCGACCGGCTGCTTCAGCGAGAAGGTCGGCTGGTTGCGGCCATCAAGAAAATCGGCCGTGGCGCCGACGCCGATGGTAACGTGCCCTTCGTGCTGCCGCTCCGCTAGAGTTTTCTGGCAATCAAGAGGCCACGCTTCTGCGGGATCCAGACATTTATGGCGGAACCCACCCGCCAGCCAGTCGTTACCAAACATGAACAGCGGAAAATAACGGGATAATTTATGGAACAACAGGCAACGGATATTTTCGTCGCGTCGCAGGCGGCCGTCCGACAGGCGAGCGCACTCGCGGTGCAATATTCCTTCTCGGTCATCGGCGCCTTGCTGCTTTTGATCATCGGTTGGCTGGCCGCCACCTTTCTTCAGCGCTGGGCTTTTCAGGGTCTGTCGCGCATTCGCGGTTTCGATGCCACGCTTGCCGGCTTTTTTGCGGGTGCCATTCGTTACGTCGTGCTCATTCTGGTCATCGTCATGGTGCTCGGCCAATTTGGCGTGCAGACGGCGTCCATCCTCGCCGCTCTTGGTGCTGCCGGTCTGGCGATCGGTCTGGCGCTTCAGGGCACGCTGCAAAACATCGCGGCTGGCATCATGCTGCTCGTGCTACGCCCCTTTCGGGTGGGCGAATATATCGAGACCAGCACCGTAACGGGCACAATCATTGAAATCGGACTGTTTGCGACAGAGCTCAAGACAAGCGACGGGCTCTATCGCCTCGCGCCGAACTCCACGCTCTGGAACGTGCCGATCACCAATTACAGCCGCTTCCCCTCGCGCCGACACGAACTGAGCCTGACGGTCAAGAACGATCAGGATCTGGCGGAAGCACAGGATATGCTTATGAATGTCGTGCGGTCGGAAAGCCGTGTCCTGCTGGACCCCGCTCCCGTCACCTTCGTTGATTCGGTAAGCGCCGACAGCGCCACCGTGAAATTGCGCTACTGGGTTCGCAGTGACAGCTACTTCGCAACGACGCGCGATGTGACGAAGGCGATGAAGCTGGCATTTGACGAACGCAAGGCCGAGGTGAGCGCCCAGCCCGCCTAGAGCGCCTCCGGTAAAAGCCGGGTTGACACAGCACCTTCGACATCAAAAAGCGCGGTAGCCGAAATTGGCCACCGCGCTTTTTCATGCCCGTCATCACGAACTCGGGCTTGCATCCCTTCCGCGCCGCCTTTATAGACCGTCATGTAATGTTATTACGTAACTTTCATGACCGATAGAGAGGGCCGCAAACAATGCAGAAAACACTCACCCGCGTCAGCGCCGCCGCACTGGCTTCCATGTTGATGGCAGCAACCACGATGGCCGCCGGTGGCGACAAATCCGCAGCCCACAACCATGGACACGACCATGGGCACCAGATGACAGAAGCGGAAAAAAAGATTTACCAGGGCTATTTCGAGGATGCACAGGTCAAGCCCCGTCCGCTGACGGACTGGGAAGGTGACTGGCAGTCGGTTTATCCTTATCTGCTCAACGGCTCGCTGGACGGCGTCATGGCCGAAAAGGCTGCTCACGGCGACAAGACCGCCGCAGAATACCGCGCCTATTACGAAATCGGCTACAAGACCGATGTGAACCGAATCGTCATCACGCCCGATAGCGTTACTTTCTATAAGGAAGGAAAACCGACCAAGGGCACGTATGTCAGCGATGGCCAGGAGATTTTGACCTACAAGAAGGGCAATCGCGGTGTTCGTTATATTTTCAAGAAAACCGCCGGCGATGAGGCCGCGCCGCAGTTTATTCAGTTTAGCGACCACACGATCGAACCGAAGAAGGCCGGCCATTACCATCTCTATTGGGGCAACGACCGCAAGGCGCTTCTGGACGAAGTCACCAATTGGCCAACTTACTACCCGTTCATGATGGATGGTGCGGATATCGTGAAAGAAATGGCGGCGCATTAAGCGTCGCGAAATTCCGTTTCCGCAGCGCGGTGGATGGCGCAAACGGTTATGGCTTGTCGCCTTCTCCCGACGGGGAGAAGGTCGCGGCAGCGGGCTGAAGGGTGCGAGCTCTCGCCCTGTCGTGGGCTTTAACCCCATTTAGTCCTTCGGGGCCTCTGCTCCCGGGCGGAGAAAAGAAGGGCTCACTGCCCCATGGTCGAGCGATGGGCCCAGCCGGTCATGCGCTTCTCCAGCCAGGCCATGACCGCATACATGGCGATGCCTTCGACCGCGAGCATAAGCAGGCCGGCGAAGACGAGCGGCACGTTGAACTGGCTTTGCGCCGAACTCATCATGTTGCCGAGGCCGTAATTCGAAGCGACGGTTTCCGACACCACCGACCCAACGAAGGCAAGCGTGATCGCGATTTTCAGCGAGCCGAAAAAGTAAGGCATCGACCGGGGAATGCCGACCTTCAGCATGATGTCCATCTTCTTTGCGCCAAGCGCGCGCAGCACGTCTTCCGTTTCGGGTTCGATGGTGGCAAGGCCGGTCGCGACGTTGACGACGATCGGGAAGAAGGAGATCAGGAAAGCGGTCAGAACCGCTGGCACCGTGCCGATGCCGAACCAGATGACGAGGATGGGAACCAGTGCCACCTTGGGGATGGCATTGAAGCCGATCATCAGCGGATAAAGCCCGGCATAGATGGTTTTTGACCAGCCGATGAACAGGCCGATGGCAAGACCGGCGGCAACCGCAATGGCAAAACCCAGCGTGGTCGTATAAAGCGTCTGAAGCGAGTTCTTCCAGATCGGCGACCAATATTGCACGATCGCCTGCCCCACCCTTACCGGCGAGGGCAGAATGGTGGGCGGCATCTTCAGCGCATGCACGAGCAGTTCCCATACGACAAACAGCGCCAGCGTATAAAGCCAGGGCGCCGCCTTCACCCAGTTGACCCGGGCGATCAGCGGCTTTGGCGGCTCGGCCGCGACAGTGCTTTCCACGATCACGCTCATGCCGCCACCCTCGCCTGCGCGATTTCGCCATGCAGTTCCTGCACCATGTCGTTAAAACCCTTGTCGTACATGATATCGAGCTGGCGCGGCCGGGCAAACGGCACGCGGTGTTCGGCAAGCACGCGACCGGGTCTTGCGCTCATCACGAAAATCTTGTCCGCCAGGAAGGTCGCCTCGCGAAGATCATGAGTCACCAGGATGATCGTGACCCGCTGCGCGGCGTGCAGATCGCGGATCACGCACCACAGCTCTTCACGGGTGAAGGCATCGAGCGCGCCGAAAGGTTCATCCAGCATCAGCAGTTCGGGTTCGTGGATCAGCGCACGGCAGAGGTTGGCGCGCTGTTGCATACCGCCGGAAAGCTGCCAAGGATATTTCGACCCGAAGCCTTTCAGGCCGACGATTTCGAGCAGGCGCTCGGCCTTCGCGACATAGTCCGCTTTATGGGCGCGCAGGCGATGGCGATGTTTTTCCACGATCTCCAGCGGCAACAGGATATTCTCAAGCGTCGTGCGCCAGGGCAGCATGGTCGGGTTCTGGAACGCCATGCCGACGATCGACACCGGCTCCGTGACTTGCCGCCCGGCGACGACGACATTGCCCTTCTGCGGAATATGCAGCCCCGTTACTAGTTTCATCAGGGTCGACTTGCCGCACCCGGACGGGCCAACCACGGCGGCAAATTCCCCCTTGGCGACCTTCAGGTTCAAGCCGGAGACGGCAAGCGTTCCGCCCGACCCGCCATAGCGCATGTCAACGCCGTCTATTTCCACGAGATGTGACATTGCTGTTCCCGTTTTCAGTTTAAATGATGGGCCATGGCCGCCCGAAGCGTCGCCGTTTGTTTCTTCTCCCCGCCGGGGAGAAGGTGGCCCGAAGGGTCGGATGAGGGGGCAAGCGCAGAGATATACGGAGAGCTTCCCCCTCATCCCGCTGCCGCGGACTTCTCCCCGGTGGGGAGAAGAAACCTGCGGCACCCGCTCATTTCACCCATCAGGGCAGCATGCGTGCTTCCTTGGCCGGCAGATAGGTCGCGTCAAACACCTGTTCCGCCTTGACGTTGCCCTTCAGGCCCATCGAGACCTTCAGCGTCTCCAGCGAGGCGGCAAGGCGCGCCGGATCGACACCACCCATGCCATTTTCCACAACGTAGGGCGTCTTGATGTTCATGCTGTTGGCCATGTTCAGGCGTTCGAGTTCGATGGCGCTGTCGAGCGTTTCGTTGCGCTTCAACACCGCCGCAACGCCCTCTTCCGGGGTCTTGACGGAATCGGCGAAACCTTTGGCCAGCGCCTTCAGGAAACCCTTGACGGCCTCGGGGTTTTTCTCAGCGAAATCAGTGTTTACCAGCACCGCATTGCCATAAAGATTCAAGCCGTGCTCAGCCATCAGTATGGTCGCGATATCATCGTCACCGATGCCCTGCTTCTTGAGATTGAGGATAACGGAAAAGGCGAAACCAAAGACGGCATCGACGTCGCCTTTGGCGAGCATCGGCTCACGCACGGGAAACCCAATCGATTCGATCTTGATCTTGCTGTCATCGAGACCGGCGACCTGCTTGAAAGCCGGCCATTGCGCAAAGGCGCCATCGGGCGGCGGCGCGCCGAGCTTCTTGCCTTCCAGCGATTTCGGATCACCGGTGACGCCGAGCGACTTGCGGCCGACAACGGCGAAAGTGGGCCGCTCATAGACCATATAGACGGCCTTGACCTTTTGGCTCGGGTCCTCATCGAGGAACTTGATCACCGAGTTGATATCCCCAAAACCCATCTGATAAGCGCCGGTCGCAACACGCGGGATGGCCTCTACCGAGCCATTGCCGCTATCGATGGTGACATCGAGGCCTTCGGCCTTGAAGTAGCCCTTATCGAGCGCCAGCAGAAAACCGGCGGCCGGGCCCTCGAATTTCCAGTCGAGCGTGAATTTGACCGGTGTTTCCGCGCGCGCCTCGGCAACCGGCAACGAAACACCGGCGGTGACACCGATCACGGTCATGGCCAACGCCTTGGTCAGCAACCTGCGCGATAAATTCATTTGTTCCCCCTGATGGTTTTGTTGAGTTGGTTGCATAAGACCCAATTCCAACGGGCAAGGCAAGACAAAATTGCATACAAAATAGACACAATTGTTTCTGCTTATTTTATGTGCACCAACAGTCACGCCAGACTTAAAAAGGCAGCACCCTGCCCATCGCGCATGCAACGAAGGAAGAACAACATCGTTCACACCGCGAACACAGCGTTCTCATTTGCCGGGGTTGCGGATCAGGGGCAGGTTGCGACAAATAGGGCCAGAAACAGCAGGCGAAACGGCGGGACCGCAATATGACTTCGGCACTGGGCATACACCACATCACCATGATTACCCGCAAAGTACAGGCGAATGTGGACTTTTACGCAGGCTTCCTCGGCCTTCGTCTCGCCAAGCGCACGGCAGGCTTTGAAGATGCCATGCAGCTTCATCTGCTTTATGGCGACGAGATTGCCTCGCCGGGCTCCCTCCTGACATTCCTCGTCTGGGAAGATGGCGGCCAGGGACGTGTCGGTTACGGCCAGACACTGGAAATTTCCGTGGCGATCGATCCGGCTGCAATCGGGTTCTGGCTGACCCGGGCGCTGAAATTTGGCATTCACACGGAAGGTCCTGCGGACGAGTTTGGCGCGCCCGTCATCCGGCTGAAAGACCCGGACGGGATTATTGTCAAGCTGGTCGGCACCCATGCCTTCGCCGACGCAACGCCGCATGTGACGAAAGACATCGCCGCCGAGGACGCCATTCGTCGCATTTATGGTGCGACGGTGCTTAGCGAAGTGCCCGAGGAGACCGTCGCCTTCCTCGAAAAACACTTCGGTTACCGGCAGCAGGGTCAGGCAGGCGCAATCCGGCGGCTCGTCTCCGACAGCGGTGACATCATCGATGTGCGGGATGCGACCGGCTTCTGGTCCAGCGCACCGGGCACCGGCACGGTCGATCACATTGCTTTCCGCGCGAAAGACATGGATGACCTCGATACAGTTCTTACCGGCCTGAAATCGCTGAATTCCAGCACCACCAATGCCCATGACCGGAAATATTTTCACTCGCTTTATGTCCGTGAGCCCGGTGGCGTGCTCATTGAGATGGCGACGGACGGCCCCGGCATGACGGTGGATGAACCGCTGGAAACGCTGGGTGAAAAGCTGTTCATCCCGCCGCTCTTCATGAAGGACGAGGCGGATGTGCGCGTTGCCCTGCCGCAATTCGCAATGCCGGGCGAAGAGCGTGTCATCTATCGCGACCTGCCCTTTGTCCATCGGTTCTACACACCCGACGAGGCCGATGGCAGCACGATCATCCTGCTGCACGGCTCGGGCGGCAGCGAAACAAGCCTGATGCCGCTTGCGCACCGCGCGGCACCGGGGGCGACACTTCTAGGCGTCCGCGGTCGCAGCACGGAGGAAGACATCGCCCGCTGGTTCCGACGCTTCCCGGATTTCAGCTTCGACCAGAAAGACATCGTCTCGGAAGCGGAGGCCTTTGCGGCCTTCGTCGAGGGTGCTATCCAATCCTACGGACTCGACCGCTCCAAACTGCGCTTTATCGGCCATTCCAACGGCGCCAATTTTTACGCGGCCTTTGCGGCGCTTTATCCCGAATTTGCCGGCGACGCCCTGCTCTTCCGCCCGATGCCGGTTCTCGAAACATGGCCACAGAGCGATCTTTCCGGTCGCAGCTTCCTGCTTGTAGCGGGAGAACGCGACAAATACCGCGACGGGGCGAACGTGCTGCAGAGCAGGCTTGCGGCGAGTGGCGCAACGGTTGAGGTGAAGACGCTCGAGGACGGGCACGAACTCGGGCTCACCGATATCGAAGTGGCGCGGCGCTGGCTGGTGGATGCTTCCTGATTTGAGCGGCGCATAGGACCGCGCGGCTGTGCCTTGCGTTCTTCTCCCCGCCGGGGAGAAGGTCGCGGCAGCGGGAGGGGGCGAGGTCAGCGATGGACCGAGAGCTTACCCCCTCATCCGCCCCTTTGGGACATCTTCTCCCCGGTGGGGAGAAGAAACAAGCGGCTCGCTTGTGCCCCAATCAACCGGGCCTTGCATAAATTTCCCAAAACGGCTTTAAAAACAGCTTCGTAATTGGAGAGTCCGTTTGGAAATCCCGCTGTTTATCCTCGCCCTCATCGCGGCCTTCGTCTACACGCTGGTCGCGAGCATCCGCAATTCAAGCCGCATCAAGTCACTGGAGCGCGAGGTTCACAGCCTCAAGAGGATGATGGCTGCGGGCGTGGCGGCCCCTGATGTGGCGCAGGCGGAGACCGCGGAAATCACCGAAAACGCCGCGCCAACGGCGCAGTCGGAAGGCGAAACGCCGCCGGAAGCGACAGCCATCCGGGACGAAGACACTTTCGAGCGCTCAGACGCCAGCGCGGCTGCGACGGATCAGGAGTCGGCGCGCGATGATGCTCAGGCTGAGCCGATCGCCAATACCGTTTCCCTGCCGGTTGCGGAAGATGCCTCAACCCCTGCGGCGAAGGAAAGCTTCGAAAGCCTGCTCGGTGCACGCTGGGCGGTCTGGGCCGGCGGGCTGGCGCTGGCGCTCGGCGGTATCTTCCTTGTGAAATATTCCATCGAGGCAGGGCTGCTCAGCCCCGCCGTGCGGCTGAGCCTTGCCGCCATCTTCGGCCTCTTCCTCGGCCTTGCCGGTGAGGCGATCCGCCGCAAGGCGATGCCGGGCATTGCCACCACCTATTCCAACGCCATGATTCCCGGCGTTCTTACCGCAGCGGGAGCCTTGACGCTGTTCGGCGTGGTTTACGCGGCCTATGGCATTTATGGCTACATCGGGTCGGGAACGGCCTTCATCCTGCTCGGGCTCGTCGCGTTCGCCACCATCGGCCTTTCGCTGCTGCATGGGCAGGCATTGGCAGGCCTCGGCCTTCTCGGCTCAATGCTGACGCCTGCGCTGGTCTCCAGCGAAACACCCAATATCTGGGCGCTGTTCGTGTTCCTGACGATCTCATGGCTGGCAACCGCCGCGGCCGCACGCCGGCAGCGCTGGACCGTGGTTCCCTCGCTTGCCAATGCCGGCCTTGGCCTCTGGGCGCTCGGCTATATCGGCTTTTCCAGCACGATCAATGCCGAACCACCGACGCTTGCCCTGCTGGCCATGCTGGCCGGGACGATCTTCCTCTGGCCCGGAAGGTTGCTCGACACCCCGCCCGTGCAAACATCCGAAACGGCAGTTCCCGAACGGCGTGCGGTTCGTATCATCAGGCTTTTGCTGCGCCCGTCGCTCGCCCTCAATCTCACAGTATCCATGGCCGTGATCCTGCCGGCTGTCAGTTTCATCTTTGCCGGGGGAAGCCTCGACACCCATCCGGCCTTCGTCGTTTCCGCCCTCATTGCAGCCCTTGCCGCCCTAGGGGCCGCCCGCCACTATGCGGTCTGGCCTGCACTCGTCGCCGCACTCGGCGCGCAGACGGCGGTATCGCTGATGTCGCGACAGGGCCTTGATTTTATCGGTCTCGTCAACGGCACGGCGATCTCGCTTCCGCCCGTGTCGGTGGCCTACACGGCCAACATCGCCATGGCACTCGGCCTCGGCGCCGTCCTGGTCCTGTGCGCCTTCTCTTTCCTGAAGCGCAAGGGCGCAGAAGATTCGGACTTCGCCCAGCTGTGGGCCGGTATAGCAGCCCTTTTCCCCGTCTGGCTCGCCACGACGAGCTTCGTCGAATATGGCAATCTCGGCCGTGACTGGCTGCACGCCGCCTATGGCCTCGGCCTTGGACTGGTGTTGCTTGCGGGCGCCGAGTGGCTGCACCGGCAGAACAACGAGGCCTATCGCAAACCACTGAACATTCTCGTGCTCGGCTCCTTCGCCGCCTTCGCGCTTTGCCTTCACACGCTGACCGAAGGGCTCGCGACGACCGTGATGCTCTCCGTCATCGGTTTCGTTTATGTGCTCGCGACACGTTACCGCAACTGGGATGTGCTGCCCTGGGTGATGGCCGTCGCGAGCGTTGCCGTTCTTGGCCGCATCGCCTGGGAACCCACCATCGTCGGGCCGCAAAATCTTGGGCTCACGCCGGTCTTCAACGCGTTGCTGCCGGGTTACGGTATTCCCGCCCTGCTCGCCGTCGCCTCGGCATGGCTGCTGCGCGACTGGCCAGGCGTTCGTGCCAAGAATTTCCTGCAGGCAATTGCGAGCGTCATGGGGCTTCTGGCCGTCGCCATCCTCATCCGCCACGCCATGAATGGCGGCACGCTCGATAACAGCGTGCCGACGCTCGGCGAACAGTCGATCTACACGCTGCTGACCATCGGCTTCTCCGGTGTCCTGATGACGCTGGATCTGAAAAGCCCCAGCCCGGTCTTCCGTTACGGCTCGATGATTGCCGGCGTGATTGCCGTCATCAATGTGCTGACGATGCACTTCTTCACGCTCAACCCCTATTTCACCGGCGAGAATACCGGCCGCATCCCGTTCCTCAACCTGCTGCTGATCGGTTACCTTCTGCCGGCGCTCGCCTATGGCGGCCTTGCCTATTATGCGCGCGGAAAACGTCCGCCGCCCTATGTCAGCATGCTGGCGGTGGCGGGCGCAGCGCTCGGCTTCGCCTGGGCAACGCTTTCGGTTCGCCGCTTCTGGCAGGGCGAGAACATTGCCGACTGGAAGGGTTTTATGCAGGGCGAGACCTACAGCTATTCGGTGGTCTGGCTGCTGATCGGGGTGCTGCTGCTGGTGCTCGGCTCGCGCTTTAATGCGCGCAGCCTGCGTCTGGCATCGGCTGCCTTCGTGCTGATCTCGGTCGCGAAGGCGTTCCTGATCGATATGAGCAACCTCGAAGGTGTGCTGCGGGCGCTCTCCTTCATCGGGCTCGGCGCGGTGCTGATCGGCATCGGTCTGTTCTACCAGAAAATCCTCACCCGGAAGCCGCAGGCATGATCGCGGCGGAGGCTTTCGCGCCCCATGCGGCGCTTGCGCAGGACCTGATACCGCATGCCGCCGATGCGGGCGACGGCTCGCATGATCTTGCCCATATTCACCGCGTCTTCCGCAACGCCATGCGCATCCATGCCGGTGAAGGCGGGGACGGCACCGTGCTGGCGGCAAGCGTGCTGCTGCATGATTGCGTGGCGGTGGAGAAGAACTCGCCGTTGCGGGCGCAGGCATCGCGGCTGGCGGCCGAAAAAGCGGCAGGCATTCTGGCCGGTCTCGGCTGGCAGCAGAAAGATATCGACGCCGCCGCGCACGCCATCATCACCCACAGCTTTTCCGCCAATATCGAGCCGCAGACACTGGAGGCAAAAATCCTTCAGGATGCCGACCGGCTGGATGCCATTGGCATGATCGGCGCCGCGCGCTGCTTTTACATTGCCGGGCGCATGGGATCAGCGCTTTACGATCCAGTTGATCCGCTGGCGAAGGAACGGCCGCTTGACGACCGCGCCTTTGCCATCGACCACTTCGAGACCAAGCTATTCAAGCTGGCCGATGGTTTTCGCACAGAGACCGGCCGCCAAATGGCCAAGGCCCGTCACGAGCGGCTGAAGCAGGTGCTGGACCTGTTTCTAGACGAGATTTGAGGAGACCCGAGATGCGTGTGACCGAACTCAACATCTATCCGCTGAAAAGCGCGCGCGGCATTTTCCTCTCGGACAGCACCGTGTCGGCCGAGGGCCTGCCAGGCGACCGTCGGGCCATGCTTGTGGACCCATCGGGCCATTTCATTACCCAGCGTGAATTGCCCGCCATCGCCACGGTTGTGGCGCGGCATGAGGACGACGGTATGGTCCTTGCGCGCGACCAGCACGGCGAGATCGTCGCAAGGCCGTCCGGCCAGCGCATGGATGTGGCGGTGTGGAAATCGATCGTCAGCGCCAATATTGCCAATGACGAGACCAACGATAGGCTTTCGGCCTGGCTCGGACGCGAGGTGAAGCTTGTATTCTTCGATGATGCCTCGAAACGCATTGCGAGCCTGGAATGGACGGGCAATGAAACGCCCGTCACCTTTGCGGATGGTTACCAGATCCTCGTCACCACCACCGCCTCGCTTGCCGCGCTGAACGACAATATGCGCGGCAATGGCGAGGAGGCCGTGGGCATGGAGCGTTTCCGGCCCAATATCGTGCTTGAGACGGAGGAAGCATGGGCTGAGGATCGCTGGGCGGCCATCGAGATCGGCGGCATTCGCTTCGATCTCGTCAAGCCCTGCGCCCGCTGCATCATGACCACGCAGGACCAGATGACCGGCTCCCGCGATGTGCCCTCGCCCATGAAGGCTATGGGCCGCATCCGCATGTCCGCCGACCGGCGGGTGCCCGGCCCGCTCTTCGGCTGGAACGTGACGCCGCGCGGCGAAGGTCGGCTGTCTGTTGGCGATGTCGCCAGGGTCATAGAAGAGCGCCCCGAAGGTTGGGCGCTCAAGCGGCGTTAGGCGGAAGCGCGCCGAGGCCCTAAGGCTTCTGCGCGCTGGCGACCAAAAAGATCGGACGACGGTCTTCGTGCTTCAGTTCCTCTCGCTGCGCGATCAGCGTCGGATCAGGTTTTGGTTCAGCCAGCCGCTTCAAAGCGAAACCGGCGGCCAAAAGCTCGTTCAATATCCCTGACACCGTGCGATGATATTTGACGACGCCATCTGCCATCCAGTTGGAGTGGCGCACGCCTACGTCCTGATAGTGGTCGAGCGGCCAGTGCAGAATTTCGCCATTGTCGTCATAGAACCAGTCTTGCTTTTCCAGCGCCGTAAAGACGGGATGTTCGATGGAAAATATGAAACTCCCGCCGGATTTCAGAACCGCAAACACCTTCGCGAATACAAGGTCGAGATCGCGAACGTAATGGAGGGCGAGCGAGCTCAACACGACATCGAAACTGTCGCGCGGAAAATCGATGTCTTCAATCGCGGTGCGGCGGTATTCGATACCGGGGCCGCCATTGATCTCGGCGGCGCGGCGCAGCATGTTTTCGGAGAGATCGACGCCCACGACGTGACGGGCGCCCTGCTCTGCGGCAAAGCGGCAATGCCAGCCGAAACCGCAACCGAGATCGAGGATGGATTTGCCTTTCAGCTCAGGCAGCATGGCGCGAAGTTCGTGCCATTCGCCCGCCTGACGCAGGCCTTCGACGGAACGCGGCATGGCGCTGTAGCGCTCGAAAAACACGGGATCGTCATAGATATTCTGCTTCATCGTCACCTCTCTTGCCGCGTGTCCATCAATATCCTGAATAATGGCCGTCAAGAAAAGTTGCTAGTGAGGCAGGCTGACAGAGGATAATATTCGGCCCATCATAAGGGAATCCGCGGCAAGCCATGCACCTTCTTGAGGTGAGGCGCTGCGATTGGGGGAATATTCATGTCGCCAGCCACACGCCAGACCATGCCCTGGCTCATTATCACTGCCGGATCGCTGATCGCCGTCATGACCTTCGGACCGCGTTCGGCCATGGGTTTCTTCCAGCTCCCGATGCTTGCCGATACAGGTTGGGATCGCTCCACCTTCGGTCTCGCCATGGCGCTGCAGAACCTCTTCTGGGGCCTTGGCCAGCCCTTTTTCGGCGCGATCGCCGACAAATACGGCACGGGCCGCGTGCTCGTGCTTTCCGGCGTGCTTTATGCGGCGGGCCTCATCTGCATGTCCTTCGGCACCTCACCCTTCTGGCTGCATTTCGGCGGCGGCGTGCTGGTCGGGCTCGGCATTGCCGCTGGCTCTTTCAGCGTCATTCTTTCCGCCTTTGCGCGTCACGTCACGCCGCAGCAACGGTCCTTCGCCTTTGGTATCGGCACGGCAGCCGGATCCGCCGGCATGTTTCTGTTCGCGCCCATCAGCCAGGGGCTGATTTCCACCTATGGCTGGTCGGACAGTCTCGTCTGGCTCGCAGCCATGATGATGCTCGTGCCGTTGCTCGCCTTTTTCATGCGCGGCAATTCCTCCTCAGGCAGCCAGTCGCAGGCGCAGTTCCAACAGACGGCGGGCGAAGCGCTGAAGGAGGCCCTGGGCCATAAGAGCTATCTGCTGCTTACCACCGGTTTCTTCGTCTGCGGTTTCCAGGTGGCTTTCATCACCGCCCATTTCCCAGCCTATCTCGGCGATATCGGTATCGAACCGCGCTATGCCGTCATCGCGATGGCGCTGATCGGTTTCTTCAACATCATCGGCTCGCTCGCCGCTGGCGTCATCGCCCAGCGATATTCGAAACCCTATCTGCTGGCCTATATCTATATTGCCCGCTCCGTCGTGGTCACGGCGTTCCTGTTGCTGCCGCAATCGCCGCTTTCGGTTATTCTGTTCGCATCCATCATGGGTATTCTTTGGCTTTCCACTGTGCCACCAACGAATGCGCTGGTCGCAATCATGTTCGGCACCCGTCATCTCGGTATGCTGGGCGGCGTCGTTTTCCTGACCCATCAACTCGGCTCATTCCTCGGCGTCTGGCTGGGCGGCTTTCTTTACGACCGGTTCGGAAGCTACGATATCGTCTGGTGGCTGGGCGTTGGCATGGGTGTGTTTGCCGCCATCGTTCACTGGCCCATCCAGGAGCGCCCGGCCCCCCGGCCAGCAATCGCCTGAAGTACCTCAAGCAAAACTGTGTCAACGGTTTTGCATCGGGAGGGCGTCAGACAAAGAGATAGAATCCCGATGACCACGGGATCGCTGGAAATGCTCTCGTCAGAGAGCCTTATCGAGGGCGCTCGTAATACCCCTGCCCTCAGCGCCCTTACCTGGCATCGCCCGGCCTTCCAGGGCCTTCAACGCCGCCTGCACGAAACCGTCGCGGGCGGCGTTTTCGTTGAGACCACGCGGATCGTAGACATGGCGATTGAGGAAATGCGCCGTCAATCGGAAAGCCGCTGCCAGGCTTTCAGGATCGGCAGCCTTTGACTGGCCTTCGCTCAGGAAAGCCGGAAGCGACAACATCCGCTCCGCATAGGGAGCACCCGCCGTGCGGCAAACGGCCCGGCCGGTTTTCGGCGATACATAGATGAGGTCGGTCCGCAGGCCCGTTGCCGCACATTCCGTCAGATCAAGTCCGAAACCCAGATCGTTCAATACCGCCAGTTCGAAACGCACGAAGAGTTCGCCGGCATCGACGGGGTCGTGCAGATTGTCGAGGATGATATCGAGCGCCTGATAAAGATGCGGATGAGGATCGCGCTCGGGCAGAAGCCGCAGGAGCGCCCCCATGGCCTGCACGCCATACACCGCGGTTGCCGTCTCCATCAGCTGTGCTGCGCGCAATTGCAGCGGCTCGATGCGGAATTCACCCAGATGGTCGTGAAGGCGGGCGCGCCAGAGCACATCAACCCTGTTGCCGGCCTGGAGCACCGGCTGCATGCTACGGGAGCGGCCGGAGCGGACGAGGCCCAAATGGCGGCCGCGCGAGGGGGTCATCACCTCGGCGATGACACTCGTCTCGCCATGGCGCTTGACGCCGAGAATGATTGCCTCTTCCTGCCACTGCATGAAACGCGTCCGAATTTCGATCAAGGGTTTGATTCAAGCCAATCATACCCGATCTGGCGTCGAAACGTTATTCTTTTACGGACTTCTCGCGCGCACCGACGAGGTCGAGGACAAAATCGATCACGTCGTTTTCGCCAAAGGGCTTGCCGAGCAAGGGGGCCTCAACGAGATCATCCGGAAAACCGGTCGTGTCGCCGTAACCGCTGACAAAACCGAAGGGAATGCCCTGACTGCCAAGCCTGCGGGCGAAATCATAGCTCTTGCCGTCTGAAAGGCTGACGTCGAGCAACACGCAATCGGCGCCATTGTCTTCGACTGCCTGTTTGGCCTGAGCAAGCGTGGTCGCGATGACGACGGTTTCCACGCCCATGGACTGGAGAACCGCTTCAACATCGAGCGCCACCAGATATTCATCCTCAACGATGATAACCCGTTGTGGCACCATAGTTTCTTCATCCCAATGACGAGACCGCCTGGCCGTGCGCCGCGGTCTCCAACAATGATTCTCCCGTGAGATATCGCCTCAGCAGTCGCAAATTGCGACCTGACCGTCATTTAAAAAAGACATGTCGTACAACAATCAGATGAACGGGCGTGGCCGCTTTTCGTCGTTTTCCCAGCCGGCAACGTGGCTCAAACCCGCATCGTCCAGCACCAAGCAGCCTTTGTCCGTCCAGCGGATGAGATCGCGATCAACCAGCTTTCTCAGCGTCTTGTTGGTGTGCACGATGGAAAGGCCGAGCGTATCGGCGACATGCTGCTGCGTCACGGGAATGGGGGTCTCACCCGGAAGCAGGTTGGCGGCCTTTGCCTTTCGGTACAGGAAGGCGATGAGATAGGCGGCGCGCTCAATGGCGGTGCGACGCCCGATGCTCAGCAGGTGGTTGTCGAGCATGCGTTCTTCGCTCGCCGCAATCCATGTGAGGTCAAAGGCAAGTGTCGGGTGATCGGTGAAGAGATTGTTGAGCCGCGAACGCTCGAAGACGCAGAGCGTGACCGGCGACAGCGCTTCGACGGAATGCTCCATCTCGCCCATCACCGTTCCCTGCAGACCGACGAGATCACCCGGCATGACGTAATTGAGGATTTGTCGGCGACCGTCTTCCAGGGTCTTGTAGCGGAAGGCCCAGCCTTCAAGGACCGTATAAAGATGGGCGCTGTGGGAGCCTTCCATCAGGATGACGGAGCCACTTTCCACGGCGAGCTCCCCGGTCTTGAAACGGGAGACGAAATCCAGCTCCGGTGGGGAAAAATCCCGGAAATGCGGCAAGTCGCGCAGCGGACATTGCTGACAGGGCGTGGTCGAAATGCCGTTCGGTCTCTTTGGCGACATGAATATCCATCATGAAAAAGGTTGCGCCCAATTGTTTTTGGAACAACCCGTTCCAGGGATATTCAGTTCCCACCAGGGAATGAAGATATTCTCAAAGCTTTCCGCCCCGCTTCGGCACCAATGACCGAAACGAGGCAGCAACGCGGATCAGCCGCGCGGGAATTCCAGGCCCATCTCGCGGAAACGCTCGGGATCGTCGCCCCAGTTCTCGCGCACTTTCACGAACAGGAAGAGGTGAACCGGCTGCTCGAGAATTTCAGACAGCTCCTTGCGCGAGGCGGTGGAGATAGCCTTGATCGCGTCGCCGTTCTTGCCAAGCGCGATCTTCTTCTGGCTGTCGCGCTCGACATAGATCACCTGCTCGATGCGCACCGAGCCGTCCTTGCGCTCTTCCCACTTCTCCGTCTCGACATGCGAAGCGTAGGGCAGCTCCTGATGCAGGCGCAGAAAGAGCTTTTCGCGGGTGATTTCGGCGGCGAGCTGGCGCATCGGCAGGTCGGAAATCTGATCTTCCGGATAATACCATGGCCCTTCCGGCAACCCGGTGGCGAGATAGTTCATCAGGTCTTCACAGCCCGAGCCGTTGGTCGCCGAGATCATGAAGGTGCGGTCGAAGGCAACCGTCTCGTTGGCCGCGGCAGCAAGCTTGAGAAGATCTTCGCGCTTCACCTGGTCGATCTTGTTGAGGCAGAGGATTTTTTTCTGAGGAACATCCTTCAACCCTTCGAGAATTGCCTCCGCATCGCCCTTCAGCCCGCGTTCGCTATCGATCAGCAGCAGGATGAGATCGGCATCCTTCGCGCCGCCCCAGGCGGAGGTGACCATGGCGCGGTCCAGCCGGCGGCGCGGCTTGAAGATACCGGGCGTGTCCATGAACACGATCTGGGCGTTGTCGTGAATGGCGATGCCGCGCATGACCGCACGCGTCGTCTGCACCTTGTGGCTAACGATCGAGACCTTGGCGCCCACAAGCCGGTTGACCAGCGTCGACTTGCCGGCATTGGTTGGACCAATAAGGGCAACGAAGCCGGAGCGGGTCGGAAGGGCATTGTCTTCGCCCGTCGGGGCGGGGTTTTCGTGATCGGTCATGGTATCCATTCAAGGTCAGAGGTATTCAACATGCGGCCAGAGGGCTCGCCATGCGCTTGATAGTCAGCTGCCGTCGCCGGCCCGCCCAGTTTCAGGTGAGGCTTTTCTGCCAGACGCCTTCGCGTTCCAGCAATCTGGTTGCCGCCACCTGCTCGGCCGCGCGCTTGGAGCGCTCGACGCCAGTTTCCGGCTTCACGCCGGGGATTTCAACAGTCACCGTAAAGCGGGGATCGTGATCCGGTCCGGAGCGATCGTCAACCCGGTAGGAGGGTGTGACCGCAAACTTTGCGTGCGCCCATTCCTGCAGTTCGGTCTTGGCATCACGCCGCCCGGCATCCACGCTTGTGGCGCGGCCCTGCCAGTATTTCAGGATGAACTTGCGCGACGCATCCAGCCCGCCATCCAGATAGATGGTCGCGATCAGGCTTTCCACGACATCGGCGCGGACGTTGAGCATTGCCTTGCCGGTGAGTTTTTTGACATCGGATCCGGTGCGGATGAAATTATGAAGGCCCATCTCGTCCGCGATCGACGCGCAGGATTCGGCACTGACCAGCTGGTTCAGCCGCACCGACAATTCGCCCTCGGTGGCGTTGCGGAAAAGAGAGAACAGCAGTTCGGCAACACAGAGACCGAGAACGCGATCGCCCAGGAACTCCAGCCGCTCATAATTCCCGGCAGAGGCAGAGCGGGCACTGGCATGGGTCAGGGCCCGGTCCAGCCGGGCCTTTTCCTTAAATTCATATCCGATCAACGCTTCCAGACGGGAAATCTCGTCCGTGGAAAGCGGCTTGGTCTTGCTCATCCCACAACCTTGAACAGGCGGTCCCAACGCATGTTGGCCGGCCATTCCCAAATGCGGCTGAATGGCGTGTCGTTGCCCAGCGAGAAGAAGATGACGCTGGCGCGGCCGATCAGGTTTTCTTCCGGTACGAAACCGACGTCGAAACGGCTGTCGAGCGAATTGTCGCGGTTGTCGCCCATCATGAAATAATGGCCTTCAGGAACCACGAATTCGCGGGTGTTGTCACCGCGGGAATCGGGGGACTGGTCAAGCGTGTCGTAGGTGACGCCGTTGTCGAGCGTTTCGCGGAACACAGGGACGTTGGTGCCGGGATCGGCGCGGTAATCGGACGTGAAGGTGCCATCGGGCTGCTTCGGCACCGGCTGGCCGTTGATGAATAGCACGCCGTTCGTCACCTGCACGCGGTCACCGGGTAAGCCGACCAGGCGCTTGATGTAATCCACTTCAGGATTGGGTGGCAGGCGGAAGACCACGACATCGCCGCGCTTCGGCTTGCTGAATTCGAGGATGCGGCCGGAGAAAAGGTTTGGCGAAAAAGGCAGCGAATATTTCGAATAGCCGTAGGAGAACTTGTTGACGAACAGATAGTCCCCCACCAGCAGCGTCGGCATCATCGAACCCGAGGGGATCGTGAAGGGCTGAAACAGCACGGTGCGGATGACCATGGCCAGCAGCAGCGCCTGAATGATGACCTTGACGTTCTCCCAGAGGGCGTTCTGCTTCTTTTCAGCTTTTTCCGACACTTATAGACCTGCCTGATTGTTTCCCGGCTCCTTCGATCTCAGAAGCTCCCGGGCCGTTGCTTATCGCGCCTTGGGCGGGTGATGCTGTGTCACGCGGCCGCCAACGCTTTCATATTTCTGCGACTTCTCTAGAACCTTTCCAGCCCGAAGGGAAGCGCTTCTGTCACACGCCCGAAAATAGAGCGCCATTATGGCGGGGAGCGCCTCAGTCGTTCACGGGAAGCGCCTCGATAATCACGAATGCCTGAGCGTAAGGAAAGTCGTCCGTGATGGTCAGATGGATGCTGGCGCGGTGGCCGGCAGGCAGCATCGCGGCCAGCCTTTCCCCTGCCCCGTTGGTCAGGATCATCGTCGGCTTGCCGCCCGGCAGGTTGACAACGCCCATGTCCCTCCAGAAGACACCGTTGGCAAGCCCGGTGCCGAGCGCCTTGGAGCAGGCTTCCTTGGCGGCAAAACGCTTGGCGTAGGAGGCCGCGCGGTTCTTCCGGCCATCGGATTTGGCGCGCTCGATATCAGTGAAACAGCGATGGGTGAAACGCTCGCCGAAGCGCTCGATCGATTTTTCGACGCGGCGGATATCGATCAGGTCGCTGCCTAATCCAATGATCATTTCAACATCTCCAGGGAAGCATTTTTATTGGCGGCGCGCAGCGCGAGATTTTCCACTTTGCGCCGCTGGAAACCGCTGACGAGGCCGTGGACGGCGACGTAGGCCACAATGGCGCTGATGGCGGCGGGAAGTATCGCGCCGACTGTCATGGGTTCCAGCACCGGCGTCCAGATCTGCCGGAATTCGAGGTGGCTGAACAGCGCGACAAAATCCACATGCCCGGCGCTCTCTGCCGACTTTCGCCCGAGAATGACATGACCGAGCTCCCAGGTGGATGCCCAGATGAACGGAAATGTCAGTGGATTGGCGAACGTCGTGCCGAGCGCGGCGGCCACGAGGTTGACGCGCAGCAGGAAGCCGAGCGCCATGGCGATGATGATGTGTACGCCGAGAAACGGTGTCCAGGCAACGGCAATGCCGATGGCGACGCCGGCCGCAATCGAATGCGGTGAAGCGGAAAGCCTCAGCAGGCGCAGCTTCATATAGCGCAGGGAACGGGAAAAGCCCGTTCGCGGCCAGAATAGGTCGCGAATCTTCTCTGAAAAACCAACGGGTTCACGGCGGCGAAACGGCATGAGGGCAGTCTATTTCATCGCCCCGGCCGCGCCAAGAGCATCGTAGACGACGCACGGATTTCTTTTGCAGGTACATTCTCCGCGTCCGTCATTCCGGCCATGAGCCGGTATCCAGCCGACGTGCGTCTGCGCGGCGAGAAGACTCCTTCCAGCCCAAGGACTTTGGGCTGGCTGGATGCCGGATCAAGTCTGGCATGACGGGACGCGGAATGTCACGAATACAGTGAATATCGAGCCTTCGATATCAGTCCCCATTTAATGTCGTCTATTGCGACGGGGAACTGAACCGGGATTTTTTGCGGCGTATTGGTCAACCAGTTTGGGACAACCGCCTGTAGCGCGCATTCACACAGTTTTGCAGGATACAGGGCGAGCGTGCCAACAGCGATGCCCCTCCGAGTCTCATACGCATGGCAAGTAGCTGCCATGCGCTGAGCGCATTACCGGCGGAACAGGCCGCGGTCGATTTCGCGCTGGCGGAACTCGAGGTCTACATTCGATACCGAGGCGCTCAGATATTCGAATTCGCGTTCCTGCGTGGTCTTGCCGCGAACGGCGCGGGCGATCTTGCGAAGCGGAGTAAACATGATTTTCGGTCCTTTCGGTTTGGAACTGGCGTTTCTCATCGGTGTAAATCCACCGGCTCGCCGCGTTTCCGTCTCTTCAATTTCTGAGGAGAAGATAGTTGAAACCCGCGTTAACCACCAGAGACAGGAAAAGGCCGCTGCCATGCATTTAACGCATAGCAACGGCCTTTTGCCTCTTGCGAAGGATCAAAAATGCCTCAATCGAAGGCACGCGTCACTGTTGACACGCAGTCTAGATCTTTCAACTGCGACAGAAGCTGGTTCAGCTGCCGGAGATCCCAGACCTCCACATCCAGCGCCAGCTCGGAGAAGTCAGTACCGATGCGGACCATGTTGAGGCCGCGGATGTTGACGTCGAGCGTCGCGATCGACTGCGCGACCGAGGCGAGCGTGCCCGGTTCGTTGAGCGCATTGATCATCACCCGCGCCATGAAGCGCGACTTGTTCGCCTCATCAAGGTCCCAGCGCACATCGATCCAACGTTCCGGCTCGTCATCGAAGCGTTGCAGCGCCGGCGCCTGGATCGGATAGATGGTGATGCCCTTGCCTTTTTCCATGATACCGACGATGCGGTCCCCCGGAACGGCGCCAGCAGCACTGAAGTGCACGTCGAGATTGCCGGAGAGGCCGCGGATCGGCAAAGGATCGGGCCCATCCAGCATTTCAGCCGCACCGTCATCTTCCAGCACCGAGCGCGACTTGCCGGGAATCTTGAAGACCATGCCGGAGGCGCTGCGCATGTTGAACCAGCCGTCGTCGCCGGTCATCTTCACGGTCACGCGCTCATCCTGATAATCCGGGAAGACCGCACGCAGCACATCGAGCGAGGAGACTTCGCCGCGGCCGACGGCTGCGATGGCGTCTTCGACATCCTTCTGCGCCAGACGATGCAGCACCGGCTTCAGGGCGTCGCGCGAGAAGGTCTTGCCGGCACGCTCGAAGGTGCGCTCCAGAATACGATAGCCGAGGCCGGAGTACTGCTTGCGGATCGCCATGCGGGTGGCGCGGCGGATGGCCGAACGCGCCTTGCCCGTCACCACCACCTCTTCCCAAGCGGCGGGCGGCACCTGCACGCCCGAGCGGATGATTTCGACTTCGTCACCGTTGTTGAGTCGCGTGACAAGCGGCATGATCCGGCCGTTGATCTTGGCGCCGACAGTGGTGTCGCCGATATTGGTGTGAACTGCATAGGCGAAATCGATCGGGGTCGCGCCGCGCGGCAGCGCGATCAGCTTGCCCTTGGGCGTAAAGCAGAAGACCTGATCCTGGAAAAGTTCGAGCTTGGTATGCTCCAGGAATTCTTCCGGGCTGTCGCCCTCTGCGAGCGATTCGATGGTGTGGCGCAGCCAGGAATAGGCGTTCGATTCCTTGGAGAGGAGATCGCCCTCTCCGCTCTCGCCATCCTTGTAGAGCGCATGGGCGGCGATGCCGAATTCGGCAATCTCATGCATGCGCTTTGTGCGGATCTGCAGCTCGATACGCTGACGCGAGGGACCGACAATCGTGGTGTGGATAGAGCGATAGTCGTTCTGCTTCGGTGTCGAGATGTAGTCCTTGAACCGGCCGGGCACCACGCGCCAGCGGGTGTGAACGACGCCCAGCGCCCGGTAACACGAGGGTATATCGTCAACGAGGATGCGGAACCCGTAAACATCGGACAGTTGCTCGAAGGAAAGCGACTTCGACTGCATCTTTCGAAACACCGAGTACGGCTTCTTCTGCCGGCCCTTGACGCCAGCACCGATCAGGCCATTGGCTACAAGAAGTTCGCGCAGCTCGTCCTCGATTTTCTTGATCAGGCCTTCGTTGCGCGTTTCCAGTTCCTGCAGCCGTTTCGTCACCGTCCCGTAGGCTTCCGGGTTCAGATAGCGAAAGGACAGGTCCTCAAGCTCGTCGCGCATGTCCTGCATGCCCATGCGGCCAGCGAGCGGCGCATAGATTTCCATCGTCTCTTCGGAAATGCGGCTACGCTTGTCCGCCGGCATGTATTCCATGGTGCGCATATTGTGCAGGCGGTCGGCCAGCTTCACCAGGAGAACACGAACGTCATCGGAAATGGCAAGCAGCAGCTTGCGCAGGTTCTCTGCCTGCTTGGCCTTGCGGGTGACGAGATCGAGCTTCTTGAGCTTGGTCAGGCCTTCGACCAGCCTCCCAATATCCTCACCGAAAAGCTCGTCGATTTCGGCGCGGGTGGCGGTCGTATCCTCGATCGTGTCGTGCAGCAGGGCAACTGCAATCGTGGACTCGTCAAGGTGCATTTCAGTGAGGATCGCGGCAACTTCCAGCGGATGCGAGATGTAGGGGTCGCCATTGGCCCGCTTTTGCTGACCATGTTTCTGCATCGCGTAAACATAGGCCTTGTTCAGCAGGGCCTCATTCGCATCCGGTTTATATTTTTGAACCCGTTCAACGAGTTCGTATTGCCGCATCATGCAATATTCCACAAAAAGAAAGCGCGCCAACCTAGGGGTCGGCGCACAATGCTGCATCAATAGGGATCAGATTATGACGGCAACTATTGACAGACGGTAACCACCGCCTGCCAAAGGCATCATAAAACCGGATCAATAATCGTCATTTTTTTCCGGCGGCACAAGGCCTTCGATACCGGCCAGCAGTTCTTCTTCAGACATCTGGTCGAACGTAACGGTTTCCGGCTGGTCGTCGTCTTCGCTGTCGGCAGATGCGGCTGCAAGCGTGACCGGATCGGGCTCGGGCTCGTCCACTTCCACATGCTTCTGCAGCGAGTGGATGAGATCTTCCTTCAGATCGTCAGGCGACAAAGTCTCGTCAGCGATTTCGCGCAGGGCGACGACGGGGTTCTTGTCGTTGTCGCGGTCGATCGTGATCGAGGAGCCCTGCGAAATCTGGCGTGCACGGTGGCTGGCCAGAAGCACCAGTTCGAAACGGTTGTCTACTTTATCAATGCAATCTTCAACTGTGACGCGGGCCATTGCCTGTCCTTTATGGGTCGTAATGTCGTGGATCAGAGCGCCGTGCAGATGGAGCGATGCACCGGCTATGCCCTAACCTATTGAATCTGCGCCTCGAGCCTGTTCAAAAAACACCGATGGTTTTTTGTGACGACGCTTTCCAGCCTCCGATACAGCCATTGGCCGCGGAATTCAAGTTTTTCCTGTATTTGGCGTCTGCTGGCACCTTATCCCCCATGTTTGGCGCCTGTTGGACAGAATGTCCAGAAGAATTGTCTTGGAATAAGGGGGAAGGTAGCTTACTTAAAACGCAACGGCGGCACGCAAAGCGCGTTGATGCGACATGTTTTTTGGCGTTACCGACCGGATATAAAAGCCAGATAATGGCCTTTCCAAAAAAAGGAATTGAATGGAATGTTCGATCCACGGGAAAAAATTGCGCTCTTTATAGATGGAGCCAATCTTTATGCTGCATCGAAAAGCCTGGGATTCGATATCGACTACCGCAAGCTTCTGAAGGCGTTTCAAAAGCGTGGATATCTTCTGCGCGCCTATTATTACACTGCCTTGATCGAGGATCAGGAGTATTCCTCGATCCGCCCGCTGATCGACTGGCTAGACTATAATGGTTACAAGGTCGTGACGAAGCCGGCGAAGGAATTCACCGACGCGCTGGGTCGCCGCAAGATCAAGGGCAACATGGACATCGAATTGGCAGTCGATGCGATGGAACAGTCCGAAACCGTCGACCATCTGGTGCTGTTCTCCGGCGACGGCGATTTCACCACGCTGGTGGACGCGCTGCAGCGCAAGGGCCGAAAGGTATCCGTGGTTTCGACCATGGCCACGCAGCCAGCCATGATCGCCGACGATCTGCGTCGCCAGGCTGACCACTTTATCGATCTGATGACGCTGAAGGCCGAAATCGGCCGCGACCCGGCCGAGCGCCCGGTCCGTCACGCGGAAGGCCCGGAAACGGTCTGACGCCGGCTTGAAAGCCGCTTTTCATAAAAACGCGTCCGTTGAGAAACGGGCGCGTTTTTGTTTGAGCCGCGACCGGCAAGGTAAAAAATCCCTTCAGAATTAACAAAGATCAATTACCGACAGTTGAAATTATATCTTGGTTAATTTTAGACGTGTCTAAATCACGCAAAGGCACCAAACACATGATTTGGGGTGCCACAGCAGGATGACGAGACATGACAGGCCAAGCAAAAGTTGACAGACAACTTGATGAAAGACTGAATTTCCTGGGGCTTGGCCATGTCGAGCGGCAAAACCTCTCCGACATGAAGGCCGTCATCACCGGCTCGCTTGATGCCTCTCTCGATCGCTTTTACGTGAAAGCTCGTTCCGTCCCTGACACGGCGAAGTTCTTTTCCAGCGACGCGCATGTGCAGCATGCCAAGGGCATGCAGCTGAAGCACTGGGAAAGAATTGCATCCGGCACCTTCAACGACGATTACACCAATGCCGTTACCGCCATTGGTCGCACCCATGCGAGACTGGGACTGGAGCCGCGCTGGTATATCGGCGGTTATGCGCTGATGCTCGACGGCATCGTCAAGGCAGTGATCGACTCGGAGCTCAAAGGCTTTTTCGTGGAGAAGAAGGCCCGAAAGGTCAAGGATGCCCTGTCCGCCACCATCAAGGCCGCATTGCTCGACATGGATTACTCCATTTCCGTTTACCTTGACGTGCTGGCGGCTGGACGCCAGAAGGTCGAGGCTGAGCAGGCGCAGATGAAGAAGGAGCAGGATCATGTTCTGGCACTGCTGAACAACGCCCTCGACAAGCTGGCCAATGGCGATCTCACCGCGAACATCAGCGAAAAGACAGCCCCGCAATTCGAAGGGCTGATCGCTAATTTCAACGCGGCAGCCGGCAATCTTTCCGAGGCGTTTTCGCAGATCGTCGACGAGGCCAACAAGATTTCCGGCAATACCCGCGAGCTGACCTCGGCCACCGACGACATGGCGCGCCGCACGGAGCAGCAGGCGGCCGCACTGGAGGAAACCGCCGCAGCCGTTGAGCAGATCACCACCATCTCCAAGCTTTCCGCGCAGCGCTCCGAAGAAGCAAAGGCCATCGTCGAAAGCTCTGCCATTGAGGCTGCACGCTCGCGAGATGTGGTAACCGATGCCGTCAAGGCCATGGGCGCGATCGAGGAATCCTCGCAGAAGATTACCCAGATCATTTCGGTGATCGACGAAATCTCGTTCCAGACCAACCTTCTGGCGTTGAACGCAGGCGTGGAAGCGGCCCGCGCAGGTGAGGCCGGCAAGGGATTTGCCGTGGTTGCACAGGAGGTGCGCGAACTCGCGCAACGCTCAGCCACCGCCGCCAAGGAAATCAAGACCCTCATCGCCAAATCCTCCGACGATGTGATGCAGGGCGTGTCGCTCGTCAACAAGACAGGCGAGTCGCTCAACACGATCGGCAACAAGGTTGACCATATTCAGGAACATATCGTGTCGCTGACAAAAGCGGCGCAGGAACAGGCCGTCGGCATCCAGGAAATCAACGCCGCCATCAACAGCATGGACAATCTGACCCAGAAAAATGCCGCCATGGTGGAAGAGACCAATGCGGCGACGCATAATCTCAGCGATGTCAGCGCCAATCTGGCGGCGCTCGTCAGCCGGTTCAGCGTTTCGGCAACGCGGGCACATGTGGAGCGGGCCTATCGGGCCGCTTGAGCGAGTGCAAGACTGGATTCACCCGGTCATCCCGGCCTGAGCCGGGATCCATCCAGCCCAAGTCCTTGGGCTGAAGGGACTCTTCTCACAGCGCAGACGCGCTGCAACTGGATGCCGGATCAAGTCCGGCGTAACGCAGGAGCATGCTGCGAGAGGCGGCACGCCTTGCCAAACTCGCCGAGACTTAGGCCGCCCCACCCTTCAGCAACCGCGATTTCTGCCGGTTCCAATCGCGTTCCTTCTCGGTCTCGCGCTTGTCGTGCAACTTCTTGCCCTTGGCGAGCGCCAGTTCCAGCTTTGCGCGGCCCTTGTCGTTGAAGTAGATCTTCAAGGGCACCAGCGTCATGCCTTCGCGATTGATGCCGGCGCGCAGGCGGTTGATTTCGCGCTTGTTCAGCAGCAATTTCCGGCGGCGGCGGGGCTCATGGTTGAAGCGGTTGGCCTGCAGATATTCCGGCAGATGGGAATTGATGAGCCAGATTTCATCGCCCTCGTCCGAGGCATAGGATTCGGCAATATTCGCCTTGCCTTCGCGCAGCGACTTGACCTCGGTGCCGGTCAGCACCAGTCCTGCCTCATAGGTGTCGACGATTTCGTAGTTGAAACGGGCCTTGCGGTTTTCCGCAACGATCTTGTTCACCACGCGCTGGCTGCCTCTGGGGGCCATGATGTTTCAATCCCTTGTTTTTCTTATTGCGCCCGGGGCGGAATGCCGGGCGCGGTTCTCGAGATGTCGTTGTTGTTTTCGAGCCTATCTTTGTCCCAAAACCGGTGGCCACGTTTGGGAGACATGCACTATCTAGTATCCCTGCCGCAAAAAGAAAAGGCGCGCCGGACGGCTTCTGCTGCGAAGCGGACCATGGCGCACCCTCAGGCTTTTCAAACCCGGCTCAGTTCATCAGGCCGGCATGCTTCAGCGCCGCGTCGATCGCCGCTTCCGTCGCCGGTTCCAGCGTGCTCATCAGAGGCGAACGCACCCGGCGATTGCCGCCGCGGGTCTTCGAAAGCGCGTATTTCGTGCCGCAGACACCCGGCTCCATGAAGATGGCCTTGTGCAGAGGCATCAGGCGATCCTGGTAATCAAGCGCCTTGGCATAGTCCCCTGCCAGCATCGCCGCCTGGAATTCCGAACACAGACGCGGCGCGACATTGGCAGTGACCGAAATGCAGCCGACGCCGCCGTGGGCGTTAAATCCGAGCGCCGTGCCATCCTCGCCAGAGAGCTGGATGAACTCCTTGCCGCAGGAAATTCGCTGCTCGGAGACGCGGTCGAGCTTGCCGGTCGCGTCCTTCACGCCGACGATGTTCTTATGCGCCTTGACCAGCGCGCCCATCGTTTCCGGCGACATATCGACCACGGAACGCGGCGGGATGTTGTAAATCACGATCGGCAGCTTCACCGCTTCGGCGACGGCCGAGAAATGCGCAAACAGGCCCTTCTGGGTCGGCTTGTTGTAATAGGGCGTCACCACCAGCAGCGCATCCGCGCCAGCTTCCTGCGCATGCAGGGCAAGCTCGATTGCCTCATCCGTATTGTTGGAGCCAGCGCCCGCAATAACCGGAACCCGTTTCGCCGCTACCTCAATGCACAGCTCAACGACACGTTTGTGCTCGTCATGGGAGAGGGTTGGAGATTCCCCCGTTGTGCCAACAGGCACAAGTCCGTTGCTGCCTTCGGCGATCTGCCATTCCACATGGGCGGCAAATGCCTGTTCGTCCACAGCGCCATTGTCCGTGAACGGGGTAATGAGGGCGGGAATTGATCCCTTGAACATGCAAAGCTCCTGGCGCCGAGCCGGTTCATGCTTCGGCCGCATTCGATGGTTAAAACCGGCTCACATTAGAGCCAGCCCTTGACGCCGACAAGCGCTAAGGCAGCGTATTTTGCCCTAAAATGTCGGAAGTGTGACAGGCTTTCGACCCCGACCGGCGCATGGGAATAGCTGCGGCTAAAAAGGGACGCCGCTCGCGGGCCGGTGAATAAAAGTTGATTGAATTGCAAGGCGGAAATTAAGATTTCATTAAGCCTGAAATCCCAAGATTCCCAGGCGGGACATCAGCCGTATCCGGCAATTCCGCTGCAATGAGGCAATATCACAGGAAAGTCGACAGATCCGTCACACGATGAAGAGCGGCATGAAGAAGACAGTCTGGGGATTGATGGCGGCGGGGCTTGCCGCAACCGTATGGAACGCACTGGCCGGACCGCTGCCGGAAGGTACGGCGCCGCTTCCCTATGTCAAGCCGAATGCGCCGACCGTGCCGGCCTTCATGCCCGCCTCCCCCGAGGTCACCGGCGCGATACCCCGGCTCAACCGCCCGGATGACACCAGCCAGTTGAAGGCCGGGCTAGACGCGCTTTCCAGCCGGGATGCTGCGCGCGCGATTGCGCTCCGGAACGCCATGCCGACGGGCAGTCTTGATCGCCATATCCTGACCTGGGCAATTGCCGTTTCCGGCCAGCGGGATGTATCCTCCGCCGAGATTGCCACGGCCCAGCGAGACCTTATTGGCTGGCCCGGTGCTGCGACCCTGCGCGCCAATTCCGAAAAAGCGCTCTACCGTGAATACCCGCCCGCCTCTCAGGTGCTTGCGGCCTTCGGCAACAGCCGGCCGGAAACTGCCGAGGGGAGCGTGGCGCTTGCCAAGGCGCTTGCTGCGACTGGCAAAATCTCCGAATCTCAGGCCCTCATCCGCCAGCTTTGGGTGACCGAGGGCATGGACAAGGACATGGAAGACCGTGTGCTTGCCACGTTTCCCACCTATCTGACGCCCGCCGACCACAAGGCGCGCATGGACTATCTGATGTATCGCAGCCGGATCAGCCAGGCGAAGCGTTTCGGCGACCTCGGCAAGGCGCAGTCGCTCTACAACGCCTGGGCCGCCGTCCTGCAGCGATCCGCGAATGCCACGGCCTTGCTGGGCAAAGTCGACACCTCCTGGCGCAATGACCCTACCTATCTCTTCGCGCGCATCGAGAACCTGCGCAACCAGCAGAAATACCCTGAAGCTGCCGTGCTTTTACGCCAGGCACCGAAGGACACGGCAAAACTCGTCAATCCCGGTGAATGGTGGAACGAGCGACGTATCATTGCGCGTGGCGTCGCCGATCTCGGTGATTTTGCTGAAGCGTACCGCATTGTCGCCAACCATTCCGCCACCTCCCCCGTCGATATTGCCGATGCGGAGTTCCATGCCGGTTGGTATGCGCTGAGAGCGTTGCGCGATCCGGCGGCGGCCTCGCGCCACTTCAATGCGCTGCTGCAGACCTCGAACCGGCCGCTCTCCGCATCACGCGCCTACTATTGGCTCGGACGGACGGCGGAAGCGGGCGGACCCGGCAATGCGCGGGACTTCTTCACCAAAGCGGCGGCTCATCCCGGCACATTTTATGGCCAGCTGGCTGCGGCGCGGATAGGCACGAAGACGCTCAACGTCACCTATCCAAGCCCAAGCAACGGCGACCGAGAACGCTTTGCCGGCCGCGAAGCCGTGCGCGCCATCGACCGCCTTGAGGCCGCCGGCTACGCCTGGCGGGCCGACAGCCTGTATCGCTCGCTTGCCGAGCAGCTCGACAGCCCCGGCGAGCTTGCGATTCTCGCCGCACGAGCCGAAGGCAACGGCAATCATCAGGTTTCGCTACAGATCGGCAAGACCGCCTTCAGCCGCGGCATCGATGCGGCCGCCCTTGCCTATCCGCTGGGCGTCATTCCCGCCAGCGCCAATATTGCCGCCTCCGGCAAGGCGCTTGCCTATGCCATTGCGCGCCAGGAAAGCGCCTTCAACCCTGCTGCCGTCTCCCCCGCAAATGCGCGCGGCCTGCTGCAACTGCTGCCCGGCACCGCCAAGGGCGTGGCCGGCCGCCACGGCTTGCCCTACACCCCCGCCATGTTGACGAGCGATGCCGGCTACAACGCCACGCTCGGCGCCCATTATCTCGGCGAACAGATCGATAGCTTCGGCGGATCCTACATCCTCACCTTCATCGCCTATAATGCAGGTCCGAAGCGCGTGCCGGAATGGATCGCCCGCTACGGCGACCCGCGCGGCAAGCCGATCGACGATGTGGTCGACTGGATCGAGCGCATCCCCTTCCCCGAAACGCGCAACTATGTGCAGCGTGTGATGGAGAATTACCAGGTCTATAAGACAAGGCTTGGCCAGCAATCCGACATCGTCGATGACCTGCGCCATGGGCGGGCGGGATAAAGCACGTCCCATTTAGACGGATCAGCAGACGCGCTTGATCTCCCTGTGTTGACACGGTCTCGAGCCACAAAAAACACGACGCACTTCTATCGGAAAGCTCTCTTTAGTCGCCTAACGCTCATCTCCGGAGACGGTCAAGCATCGGCTCGACGCAGCTTTGGGCTTTTGCGTGGAAACCGCTTCTCATCGCCGAGGGCATCAAACGAAAAACCCCGGCATTTCTGCCGGGGTTTCCATCACTGACAAAGTCAGATTAGATTAGAAGTCGCGCTGAAGACGGACGAAACCGGTGACCTGATCGTCCTGGCCATCTTCGTCGTAGTAGTTCGCCGTGATCTTCGTGCTCAGACCTTCGGTGATCTTGTAGTCGATCGTTGCGCCAGCGGTCCAGGCATCGCGATTAGACCAGTCGTTGGAAACGATCAGCGAAGATCCACCAACCGTAACCTTGTCGCCAACGTTGCCCAGATACTGTACTGCCGGGGTGATCGTCAAGCGATCGGTGGCCTTGATGGCGTATTCCGCCGCAACCGTCCACTCGGAAAGAGCGTAGTAAGCGTTGGGGCCAGATGCCCAAACACCAGCAAGGCCGAGGGTGCCAGGTCCGAGGTCCGCAAATACCATTGCGCGGATGGCGCCTTCTTCCTGATCGACGTCGTAAGAACCGATCAACTGAAGCGTAGCAGCGCCGAACTTTCCACCGACGCCAGCGGTGATGCCAACGTTGTTGTCAACTTCCTGCGACAGTGTGAAGCCGCCGCCAACAACGGGATTGATGGTGACGAACTGCGAATCGGTGCCCTGAAGCTCGTCAACCGAGATACCTGCCCAGAAAGAACCGGTGTCGTAGGTGTAACGAATGGAATTGAAGAGGGTGTTCGAGGAGAGCAGGTCGGTCTCGCCAGAGAGATCGTCGTCCCACCAGCTGTAGAACTTACCAACGCGGAGGCCGCCGAGCTCGATGAATGCCTGACGAGCTTCAACGCCGGAAGAAGACGAAGAGCCGCTTTCTGCATCAGCGCGGAATTCGATGAAACCACGCAGAGCGCCGAGTTCGGTGTCGGTGCGGGTATCAACGTTGAACTGGGCGCGCGTGAACGAGTTCCAGTCAGACGTCCCCATCTGATCACGGCCGAAGCTCGTCTGGAAACGGACGTAACCGCTGAACTTCAGGCAGGTTTCGGTGCCGGGGATGTAGAAGAAGCCCGTGCCGAACGCGTCGCAAACGCGAACATATTCCAGGGGCTCAGGCTCAGCAGCGACGATAGCGTCGGCAGCGTGAGCGCCAGATACTGCTGCGAGAGCTGCAGCGGAGCCGATAAGAAGGCTCTTGATGTTCATGATTGACCTCCAGTCAAACGCCAAATTGCGTAAGCAGCGGGT
Organism: Agrobacterium sp. DKPNP3; assembly: GCF_052686535.1. Classification (NCBI taxonomy): domain Bacteria; kingdom Pseudomonadati; phylum Pseudomonadota; class Alphaproteobacteria; order Hyphomicrobiales; family Rhizobiaceae; genus Agrobacterium; species Agrobacterium sp. DKPNP3. The sequence continues at coordinate 43,582 of NZ_JBQYSN010000020.1, forward strand.
GGGAAGCGCATGTTCAATGCGTGCTGCCTATGGATTCGATTAGAGCCAAAACGCCGCTACAGGGCAATCTCAATCGTGACAAAAGGAAGACAGTAAGGTGTCCTTAGTTTTTGTTTGTTGCGAAATTGATACAATTCGAAAGCAGGAAGGCAATTTCCTAAAACTTCGTTAATTCGATAGATTCTACAAGGGCTTAGCTGTTCCGTATAAATATGGAGATAAATTGCTTCCTTTGCTTTTGGTGGGTGTCGGAAACTTTTCTGTTTAGCGCGAAGCCGGACGGTCATGGCCAGCGGGCATCGAATCGACATGTTTTCGACCTGCCGCGCGGATAATGACGACTGAAGTTTCAGGGCGTCGGATGAGCGCCGCCCCTCCCCCCCAAAGATACCGCGCTCTTTCGGTCGTCACAATTTTCATAAAAAAACCCCGGCATTGCTGCCGGGGCTTTCCATCACTGACAATGTCAGATCAGATTAGAACGAACGCTGAAGGCGAACGAAGCCGTTCCAGGAAGAGGAACGCTCGTCTTCGTCGTAGTAGTTAACTGCAACCTTCGTGGAGAGACCCTGCGTGATCTTGTAGTCAACGGTCAGGCCAGCCTGCCAAGCGTCACGGTTGGACCAGTCGTTGGTGAGGATTGCAATGCCGGTCGGAGCGAATACGCCAGCAGTGGTCGTGCCGATAACGGCGCGCTCAGCAACGTTACCGAAGTACTGACCGCCGGGGGTGATGGTCAGCTTGTCAGTTGCCTTGATTGCGTATTCAGCAGCAACTGCCCACTCAGATTCTGCGTAGTAAGCGTTTGCGCCGGAAGCCCAAACACCAGCCAGGCCGAGCGTGCCCGGACCGAGGTCAGCAGTTGCGATCAGGCGAACAGCGCCTTCTTCCATGTCGGTGTCGTAGGAACCGATCAGCTGCAGCGAAGCTGCGCCGAGCTTAGCGCCCATGCCGAGGGTTACGCCAACGTTATTGTCAACTTCGTCCTGAACAGTGAAGGCAGGACCAACTGCCGGAGTAACGAGACGACGGAACTGGCCGTCAGTGCCCTGCAGTTCGTCAACCGAAACGCCTGCCCAGAACGAGCCAGCGTCGTAGGTGTAACGGATGGAGTTGAAGAGAGCGTTCGTGGAGAGAACGTCAGCTTCACCAGAAAGACCATCGTCCCACCAGCTGTAGAACTTACCGACCTTCAGGCCGCCGAGTTCGATGAAAGCCTGGTCAACGAATACGGAAGACTGCGAGGAAGAACCCGAGTCAGCATTGCCGCGGAAGCCGATGAAGCCACGCAGAGCGCCGAGTTCGGTGTCCGTGCGGGTGTCGATTTCGAACTGGGCACGCGTGAACGAGTTCCAGTCAGACGTACGGTTGTTGGTGTTAACGCCAAAGCCCGTGCCGCGGTTGATGTCGGTCTGGAAACGAACGTAACCGCCGAACTTCAGGCAGGTTTCGGTGCCGGGGATGTAGAAGAAGCCGGTGCCGAAAGCGTCGCAAACGCGAACGTATTCCAGGGGCTCAGGCTCAGCAGCGACGATTGCGTCGGCAGCGTGAGCGCCGGAAACTGCTGCGAGAGCTGCAGCGGAGCCGATGAGAAGGCTCTTGATGTTCATGGTTGACCTCCAGTCAAAGTTTTTAAATGGGTCTGGGTACTTTCGCCGAAGGACAGCATTCCCTGCCCCATTCCCGTGTTCTTAGAAGCCAAACGATCCACCGCCTCGCTTCTGGTGGTGAAAATACAAAACGTTTCGCCGCTTGCAATCGCCAACATCCGATAAAGCGCATTTACGTATATGCTTCATTTCGGCTTGTTGCGGAAACAACACACAACGGCCACCAGGGCGGTCATTACGTTTACGATACGTTAAGAAATTGCTTGAGAATCCGTTAGTTAGCGCGGTTAACGGCAAGTTGACGGATATACGGGGCAGCAGCAGACACCCGGCGGCGTCGGGGTTAGGCAAGGATCCTGTACCGTTTTTCTCCTCAGGAGGGGCGCGATCTGATAGGCCCGCGTCGGGCGCTCAAGCGCGGCACGAATCTCAGCGCGATGATTCGTATGACTATTTTGAGCAGCGATTCCCGCAGGTCTGCCTTGAAAAGCCTTTCGGTCCGAATCGCGCGCCCGCACCGGAGAGGCATGAACGGGGTTATCCGCCCTGATCGATCGCGTGCGGCGATGGCTGCTGCTCGACTGTGCCATTACCGGTCATGGTATAGGCAATGACAGCTATGAGGATGGCGGCGGCGAGCAGGGATAAGACGATGCGCATGGCGTAATTCCTTCCGCTGGAAGGCAGCCAAACAAAGCTCGCGGTCTAAAGTTCGCGGCAGTATATAATGGGATAAAACGGAACGGTCGCGATGCAGGATGGCGGAGAGGATGGGATTCGAACCCACGATACGCTTTTGACGTATACTCCCTTAGCAGGGGAGCGCCTTCGACCACTCGGCCACCTCTCCGGTGCGGCCTGATTATTGCGTAAAAAAAATGATTGCAAGGCTTTTTCGCCAAGAACCCGAAAAACCTTTGAGCCGGCCGCGACGTGTACCAAACTTTGCGCACAATTCGGGAACTTCTTTAAGGCCGATACGTTTTCGCCACGGTAACAAAAGAGGTGTTCAAATGGCTCAGACCAAACTGAATGTTGTCGAAGACACGATTGAAAACCAGATTGCCGAGCTTCGCTCGCAGATCGCTTCGCTCTCCAAATCCGTTTCCGCCCGCGCCGAAGGCGTGAGTGAAGATGCGTCGGAATTTCTGGATGAAGCCCGCGGTCGCGTTCGCAAGGCGGCATCCAACGTGAAGGCCCAGGGCCAGAACGTCGTGGAAGCCGTCAAGGAAAACCCCGGCACGGCAACCTCGCTGCTGACGATCGTCGGCGCACTCGGTTTTGCCATCGGTTATGCGGTCGGCACAAGCACGCAGCAGAATACGTCCAGCAGCCTTTATCGCTGGCGCTGATTGTTGATAACATAAAAGACAAGGCAAGGCGGTCAACCCGCCTTGCCTTTGTCATTTCAGACACCGTCGATTGAGAACTAGGGGGCAAACATGCATTTCAGCGACGATATTGAATCCGCCTTGTCGGATTATGCCAGGGATCACGGCATCGACAGGGACGAGGCCATCCAGCGCATCATTCGCGCCGCTCTCATCAATGGTGGTTACCTTGCTTCCGGCGAGCAGGGCATCCCGCCGGAAAAGCTGAACGCCAGCAACGACGACTAGATCAGTATCCGGATCGGGAGGGTGCGGGCGTCGCTCCGCCCTTGTAGCGGGCCGATAGAGCCCGAAGGGTGTTGGAAAACGCCGTCACATCCGCGCCGACCGCCACGAAGGACGCGCCAAGCTCGAGGTAACGGCGATTATAGGCCTCATTGAAGGTGAGGATGCCGGCGGCCTTGCCTGCCTTGACGATCTTGGTGATCGCCGCCTCGATAACCTTCTGCACTTCCGGCTCGTCAAAGCGGCCAAGATAGCCCATATCGGACGCGAGATCAGCCGGACCGATGAAGACGCCGTCCACACCCTCTACAGCCAGAATATGATCGAGATCGTCGATCGCAGCCCGCGTTTCGGCCTGCACCAGCAGGCACACGCTGTCTGAAGCGGTGTCGGCGTAATCGGTGATGGTATTGAACGCCGAGGCGCGGGCGACAGCAGCACCCATGCCGCGAATGCCCCGCGGCGGGTAATGCATGGCGCTGACAAGGCCCCTCGCCTGCTCCGCCGAATCGACCATCGGCACGAGCAGCGTGCGGGCGCCGGCATCCAGCAGCTGCTTGATCATCCAGCTTTCGCCTACAGGCACCCGCACGACAGGCTCGGCAGGAGACGTCGCAAGCGCCCGCAACTGCTCGATGATGCTGCGCAGGTCATTCGGTCCATGTTCACCATCGATCACCAGCCAGTCGAACCCCGCCGTCCCAGCGATTTCCGCCGTAATAGCCTCGCCCATATCGAGCCAGAGGCCGATTTGCGGCTTGCCCGCATGGATGGCGGTTTTGAAACGGTTTTCGGCAGCGGGCATGATTTCCTCAGGAGAGCAGCAATTTCAGATCGGCGGACGGGTCCACCAGGATGGCACGATCCGGCTCCGCACCGGTATCGAGAAGCTTTTTGCCGGCAACATAGGCCTTGGCGTCGTTGACGGCATCGACAGCGACGAACCGGCCATCGCGGAAGTACCAGACGGACCAGCTGCCCTCCCGGGCACCCTGCCTCAGCACCGTTTCGTCGTAACCGAGATTGAAGCCGGCAATTTGCAGCTTCGTGTCATATTGATCGGACCAGAACCAGGGCTTGGGATCATAGGCCGCATCAGTGCCGGCCAGAACAGCGGCGGCGGCCTCGGCCTGGTCGACGGCATTCTGCACCGATTCGAGACGCACGTTCTGGCCACGCCAGGGCAGCAGAGCGCAATCGCCGACCGCGTGGATAGCGCTATCGGAGGTCCGGGTGTAATCGTCCACGACAATGCCATTGCCGACCTCCAGACCCGATTCGCGGGCAAGGCGATCGTTCGGCGTCACACCGATGCCGACGATGACGAAATCCACATCAAGCACAGAACCATCGGAAAGCTCGGCAGCGGCCACGCGGCCATCCATGCCCACAAGGCGCACAAGGCCGGTTTTTTCGCGGATCGATACGCCCTGCGCCTGGTGAATGCCGCGCATGATATCGGCGGTATCCTTCGCCGCGACGCGCTGGAGAATACGGTCAGCCATCTCGATCAGCGTTACCTCTAGGCCGAGTTTGCGGGCGACGGCGGCCGCTTCGAGACCGATATAACCGCCGCCGATCACCAGCAGCCGGCGGCCCGGCTTCATCTCTTCCATCAGCCGGTCGGCATCGCGCTTGTCGCGGACGGTCAAGACGCCTTCGAGATCGCCACCAATGCTGGCAGGCAAGAGACGGGGCGATGCGCCGGTTGCCAGCACCAACCTGTCGTAGGAAAGCGTGCTGCCATCCTGCATGCGCACTGTGCTGCCGGCGCGGTCGATCTCTTCCACCCAGGTGGACAGCCGGATTTCGACGTTATTTTCGGAATACCATCCTTCCGGCCGGAACATCAGCCGGTCAAAGCTCATCTCGCCCAGAAGGTATTTTTTGGAAAGCGGCGGCCGCTGATAGGGATAGGCGTCCTCGGAGCCGATGATGGTGATCGGTCGCTCGTCCTTCAGCGACCGAAGCTTCGACGCCAGCGCGAAAGCGGCCTGCCCCGCCCCGACGATTACCAGCCTTCCCGTCACAGTCCACTCCTCGAACAATCACGAACCACCCGCTTCAAGGAGCCGTCGCGAAGCCATATTGCAGGATGAGGCGTAACGCCAAGTACGGCTACAGTCAACCGCGCACGATCGAGATCAGCCCGGTGCAAGCGTGGCGCATTATCAACACGTGCTGCAACCGGATGGGCCCCGGCGCATTTTTAATATCTCCAAGTTGGCTTGCTATATGAGGCTGGTCGAGTTCGGGACAGACTGAAGAGAATTGCGCTTGTTTTCTTCATGCCCTGGCAAGGAAGCGGCGTTAAAATTGTCACGAGAGAGGCAATCCGGGAGGTTGTCATGGCTTTGCATATGGATATCAGTCAGAACGTCCCTCAGGACGAGATGTACGAGAAATTTCAGATTGACCGTCCCGGCAAGATTACCTTCATCGGGCATCACCTCAGCGCCAGCGAAACGCTTCGCTGCCTGGTGCGGACCATTTCCCTCTACGGCGCGGAAATCGAAGTCAGCCCGCATCTGGAGATGCCGACCAACTTCTATCTGGAAATCCTCGGTATCCGCGACGAGATCGGCTGCACATTGATCCGGCGTGAGGAGGAAAAGGTCACGATCGGCTTCAACATGCTGATCGATGCCGAGTTCCTGCACCATGTCCGCCGGCTCAGCTTCGAGACCAGCGCGTGAGCGCCTGATGCGACTCCAATGATTTTTCTCTCACTGGTCAGGGAGGGAAAAACTGTTCCAAAACAGCCATTCAAGAACCGGCCGCGCCTTGCGTCCGGTTTTTTTGCACCTATTGTGAGCCGGGTTTTAACACAGGTACCGGAACTCTGAAGCCAATGTCAGCCTTTTCTCGCCTCACGCCACTTGCCACCTCGCTTCCCTCTACCGTCCCTTTCGTTGGTCCCGAGGCCATCGAGCGGAACCGGGGGTTGAAGGTGGAGGCGCGGATCGGCGCCAATGAAAGCGGCTTTGGTCCTGCCCCTTCCGTGCTGTTGGCCATGCGGGATGCCGCAGCCGACACCTGGATGTACAGCGATCCTGAAAATTTTCAGTTGAAGGAAGCGCTTGCCATTCACCACGGCGTCGCCCGCGGCAACATTGCCATCGGCGGCGGGGTCGATGGCTTGCTTGGGGAAATCGCCCGTTTGATCGTCGGCCCGGGCACGCCTGTTGTAACCTCACTTGGGGGCTATCCGACTTTCAATTATCACGTGAACGGCTTTGGCGGAAAGCTCGTCACCACGCCCTATGTGGATGATCACGAGAACCTCGACGGGCTTCTCGATCTGGTTCACAAGGAAGATGCCCCGCTCGTCTATTTCGCCAATCCCGACAACCCGATGGGCAGCTGGTGGGATGCAAGCGACGTGATTGCTTTTGCGCGAGCGCTGCCGGAAACCTGCCTTCTCATTCTGGATGAGGCCTATTGCGAGACGGCGCCCGCGAGCGCGGTGCCCGCCATCGACGCGCTGATCGGCCAGCCGAACATTTTGCGCATGCGGACTTTCTCGAAAGCCTACGGTCTTGCCGGCGCGCGCGTCGGTTACGCCATCGGTACGCTCGGCAATGTGGAAGCCTTCGACAAGATCCGCAATCACTTCGGCATGGCCCGCATCTCGGTCGCCGGGGCACTCGCAGCCTTGAAGGATCAGGCCTATCTGCACGAGGTGGTTGGCAGAATCGCCGCGGCTCGTGAGCGCATTTCCGCGATCGCTCGTCATAATGGCCTCTCCCCGCTTCCATCGGCCACCAATTTCGTCACGATCGATTGCCACCGCGACGGCACCTTTGCCCGCGCCATCGTGGACGGACTGATGGACCACGGCGTCTTCATCCGCATGCCGGGCGTCGCCCCGCTCAACCGCTGCATCCGCGTCAGCGTCGGCCCGGACGACAAGCTCGACCTGTTCGAACAGGCGCTACCGAAGGTTCTGAAGGCGCTGGGGTGATATTGAGTGCCGTCATTCCGGCCTTGATCCGGAATCCATCGCGATCAAATCCTTGCTCGCGAAAGACCCTTTTACGCCGCAGACGCGGCGTGGCTGGATGCCGGATCAGGTCCGGCATGACGGAAGAAGGAAGCGATTCGAAAACCGCATCCGTCATGACTGCCGTAGCGGTTTCATCCTCATCACAGGGGGATGCGAATGCGATTCAACATCCTCCCGCAAATCCCTGCCCGCGAATCATTTTTCGGCATCGGACACAGCCGGACATAAGAAAACCGCGCCGGCCTTGTTCCTGCCGGTCGCGGTTTGATGTGTCAGCGCAAAAGCCTCTTTTCAAAGCCCTCGCCGCGTTCCCCTTCGGGTTTACTTTCGTTTGCACCGGCCGCAGGGACTGGAGGGAACCCGGCCGGAAATCTGAAAATCGTGTCAGGGATAAGTCAGTGCATCGTCATCCAGTCGCGGGCGGCGCGCAGTGCTTCGGCCAGTTCCGCCTTCGTCATGTTGCGGGCAAGGTCCGCACGCAGGGAAGCGGCTCTTTCCGATCCGCGGATCGCCGCGATGTTGAGCCACTTATGCGCTGCGACCAGATCGACCTTGCAGCCTCGGCCGGTCGCATAGACCAGGCCAAGATTGCAAAGAGTGTCGGCGCGGGTTTCGCCACCGGCAGCCATTTCGATATCGCTGATGTCAAAGCGTGCCATTGTTTTAATCCCTGTCTTCTCGCCTGTTTCGCCAAATGCCTTCTTATTGAGGCTGCCGTTTCGACCTGCCGTCTTTTGCGGTTTTCCGGTCGTTGCGGCCGGCAGGTTTTCCCTGCGCTTTTGATGAGTTCACTATGCCACCAGCCCTTCAACGGCCGCTTAAAAGGCATGATTAATGGGCCGCAAACAAACTGCAAACGATTGGTAAAATTGGGGTTTTGTTAAATATCACAGGCTGCGGAAATTAAGGACTTTGCGGCGATTTTTACGAAAGATTTACGATTGGATTTAAACCTTTTCTTCACCACGATCAAAACAACGACATCCAGTTGCCCTCTTCCATTTGCCGGAAACCGCTGCGAACGCCGGGACGAAGCGACAGATTTCTGTTTCCTTTTACGTGAACGTCAAATACTATCCGCCCAGCCCGCGGAGGATGAGGCGGGCAAGGAACAGCGCGACGTGACGGGAGGAGTCTTTATGAAGCGTGTGATGATCATTGCCGCTGCCCTGCTGATGGGAAGCAATCTTGCCTCGGCTGCAGAAGCCATCGAAGGCAACTGGAAAACGGCCAGCGGTGAGACGGCGGCGATAGGGCCATGCGGCAGCGCCTTTTGCGTGACGGTGAAGACCGGCAAACATGCCGGCAAGCAGATCGGCAAGCTTTCCGGCAAGGGGAACAGCTATTCGGGTGAAATCACCGATCCCGCCAACGACAAGACTTATAGCGGCTCCGCCACCGTTTCCGGCAGCTCGCTGAGCATGAAGGGCTGCGTACTGAAGGTTCTTTGCAAATCGCAGACTTGGACGCGGCTGTAATAACACGGCGGCGGGCGGGCTCCTGTCCTCCCGCCGCGGACCGCGTCGCCCGCCGGCGACATGCGGTGAACGATTCCCAGGCCCCCGCATTCGGCCGCATCGAAGCCATATATGTGCTCTTTCATAGTGGCGCCCCCCACCAATGAGAGCGACGCATGCCCCCTGCACTTTCGACCATTCTGATCGCCGGCACTTCCCATGTCGGGAAAAGCACACTCGCGGGACAATTGAGCGAGAGGCTGGGTTGGGAGGCAATCTCCACGGACAGCCTGGCGCGACATCCGGGGAGACCGTGGCCCGGCATTCCGAGCGCGGTTGACGAGTTTTACCGTCAGCTATCGGCAGATTCGATCCACTGGTTTCTCAAGGTTCATCACCAGAACATCTGGCCGATGATCCGCACGTTGATCGACAGCAGGTTAGACGCGGGCACACCGACGATCCTCGAAGGTGCGGCACTTCGCCCTGAGTTCATCGCGCCCCTGCTCGGGGGCGCGGTTACCGGCGTTTTCCTTCATGCCGGCAATGACTTTCTCCTTCAGCGAATGCGTGCTGAGGCGCGATACGATGAGGCCGCTCCCAGAGACCGGCAGATCATGAAAGCGTTCATGGAGCGATCGCTCAGGGAAAACACCGAAATGCTTTCCTCGGCGCTGGACCATCATGTACCGGTTTTCGATGTCAGCAAACCTCAGGGCATCGAGACCCTCGTGGCTCATCTTGCCGCGCTGGTTTTTCCGGGCTGAGAGACGCAGCTTCCCGCGCTCAGCGCTCGATTATGGCACCAATTTGTCCCCCCATCGGCCGTTAACATCCCTGAACCCGATATGAACCGCGGCCTCAGGGTCCGTTCAGTCCCGATATGGCAAAACTTTGTCCATGAACTCGAATGAAGGGGAATGGACATGACAAAGCTTATCAGCCGACTGGCAATCTTTGCGTTTCTCATGGCGATCTTCGCCATGTCCTTCGCCTCGCTCGTCGTCAATCCGAACCGCAGTTTCCAGCGGGTCAATGCCGGTGCCGCCATTGCCTGCCAGCACAACCCGGTTCAGGGGGCAAATTGCCCCGTCGTCCTGTGAGGAACGGCCAATGACAAAGAACTTTTCCAACGGCCTTTTTTCCGCGCTGAGACTGGCGCTGGTGGCCTCGCTTTTTCTGGGTCCCGTGGCTGGACTTGCCGCTTACAAGGCCGATCCCCGTCCGGCTTCAAAAGGCGCCGGTTTCGTTCTGCTGATGAGCCTGCAGCGCGGCGCGCTCGGCTGAATTTTCCGTCGGCGCCTGCGCCGCCAGCATATTCCGTTTCTTTTCGGTTTCTTCGTATTTCTGTCGCTTGCCTGTCGAAATTGGCCTCCTATAATGGGCCATGACAATAGAAAAACCCACGATTCCGCCCCTCACCTTCATCAGCCCCGAGCCTTTCGCGCCGCAGACATTCACGGACCCGAAAGAGGCCGTCGCTGCTTTGGCAGCGCTTTATGAGCGCAATACGAAGTTTCTGATCGATTCATTCACGGCGCTTGCCAAGGGTGCGCCGATCACCGGCCGATATCGCGCCTGCTATCCGCAAGTCAGCATCGAAACCGCGACATTTGGGCATGTCGATTCTCGCCTGTCCTATGGTCATGTGACAGCGCCGGGCGTCTACACGACGACCGTCACCCGACCGGAACTGTTCCGCCATTATCTCAAGGAGCAGCTGGGGCTTTTGATCAAGAACCACGGCGTTCCGGTCACGGTGTCGGAATCGGCCACGCCCATTCCGTTGCATTTCGCGTTTGGCGAAGGCGCCTATGTCGAGGCGGCGGCGGCATCGTCGTTGTCGGATGTGCCGCTGCGCGATCTCTTCGATACGCCCGACCTCAACAATACCGACGATCTCATTGCCAATGGCGAATATGATCAGGTGCCAGGCGAACCCGCGCCGCTCGCGCCCTTCACCGCGCAGCGCATCGATTATTCACTCGCACGCCTCAGCCACTATACGGCCACCAGCGCCAGCCATTTCCAGAACTTCGTGCTGTTCACCAACTACCAGTTCTATATCGACGAATTCGCCGCCTGGGCCCGGCAGATGATGAAGAACGGTGGCGAGGGTTACACGGCCTTTGTGGAGCCGGGCAACATCATCACCCATGCGGGCTCCGACAAGCCGGAGACGGATGCTGTGCTCGCCCGCCTGCCGCAGATGCCCGCCTATCACCTGAAGAAAAAGGGCCATGCCGGCATTACGCTCGTCAATATCGGCGTCGGCCCCTCCAACGCCAAGACGATCACCGACCACATCGCCGTGCTGCGTCCGCATGCCTGGCTGATGGTCGGCCATTGCGCCGGACTGCGCAACAGCCAGCGGTTGGGCGACTATGTTCTGGCGCATGCTTATGTGCGCGAGGATCACGTGCTGGACGACGACCTGCCGGTCTGGGTGCCCATCCCGGCTCTCGCCGAAGTGCAGCTGGCGCTGGAAGGCGCCGTCGCGGAAGTGACGGGTTACGAGGGTTTCGAGCTGAAGCGCATCATGCGCACCGGCACTGTCGCCACCATCGACAACCGCAACTGGGAGCTTCGCGATCAGGCCGGCCCGGTCAAGCGCCTGTCGCAGTCGCGCGCCATTGCGCTCGATATGGAATCGGCCACGATCGCCGCCAACGGCTTCCGCTTCCGCGTGCCCTACGGCACCCTGCTCTGCGTCTCCGACAAGCCGCTGCATGGTGAATTGAAGCTGCCCGGCATGGCTACGGAGTTCTACCGCACGCAGGTCGCCCAGCATCTCCAGATCGGCATCCGCGCCGTGCAAAAGCTCGCCGCCATGCCGACGGAAACGCTGCATTCGCGAAAGCTCAGAAGCTTTTACGAAACGGCGTTCCAGTAAAATCTGTATCGAACGCAGCGCCTTTGGTGTATTGTTTCGAAAAACGATACACCAAGGGCCTCTACATGCGTACCAACATCGAACTTGATGACGCCTTGATCGCCGAGGCGATGGAAATCACAGGTCTCTCGACGAAAAAGGCGACGGTTGAGAAGGCTCTGCGCGATCTTGTGGAAAATCTCGGGCGGCGTAAAGCGTTGCAGGAACTGAGAGGCATCGGCTGGAGTGGCGATCTGGAAGACGTGCGCAATGGCTGGAGCGCAGAAGATATCAAATCGCAAGATGCCGCAGAATGATCGTTGTCGATACATCTGTCTGGATTGACTGGTTTCAGAATAAATCCACGCCTCAAGTCACAACGCTCGACGATATAGGCGATCTTACCGACGTGATTATCGGCGACATTATTCTTCTCGAAATCTTGCAGGGAGAGCGGAATGACAAGCTGGCGGCGGCTATACATAGTCGGCTGAAGCGATTCGGATTCGTGCCGATGCTGACACCCGAACTTGCCGTTAAAGCTGCTGCCAATTACCGAAAACTTCGCGGCCTTGGGAAAACCGTGCGTAAAACGGCTGACCTCATCATCGGCACCTACTGTATCGAGCACGGACATAAATTGCTGCAAAACGACCGAGACTTTCAGCCGATGGCCGATCATCTCGGTCTGCAACTGGCCTGAGCCTCAAACCAGCTTCACCGTGCCCTCCACCCGCACCGGAAAATTCACAGAGCGCGCGATGAAGCATTTGTCATGCGCATCATGGTGCAACTCATCCGCCCGGGCGGGATCGCCCTTCGAAATGGTGATGACCGGTTTCAGCACCACTTCGCTGAACTGCCCGGCGCCATCCTTTTCCATGACCAGCGTGCCCTCGGCAGTGTCGACATAATCCTCGACGATGATGCCGGCGACCGAGCAGAAATGCAGGTACCAGAGCTTGTGGCAGGCCGAGAGCGAGGCGACGAGCAGGTCTTCGGGGTTCCAGCGGGCGGCATCCCCGCGGAAGGCCGGGTCGGAGGAGCCCGCAATATCGGCTTTTCCCGACGCGGAAATGGTGTAGTCGCGTTCATAATCGCGGTAGCCGGACGTGCCCTTGCCACGATTGCCGGTCCACTTCAACTGGACGGTGTAATGATGTTCCTGTCCTGCCATTTTAGTCCTCCCTTGGATTCGTTTTTCGCATTCTTTAACGGAAAACCGTTGCCCATTTTTCCTAGAAATGCTCTCGCGTATCGCGCAGATGGTCGAGCGCCTTGCGCAGCGTCTCGATGATTTGATCGACTTCTGAACGGCTGATCGTCAGCGCTGGCGAGGCCAGCATGCGGTCACCGGTCGCGCGCATGACGAGGCCGTTTGCCAGACAATGATTGCGCACGGCGGTTCCAATATCGTCCGGCTTGGCGAAACGCGTGCGCGTCGTCTTGTTGGCCGTTAGCTGCAAACCGCCCATCAGGCCGACGTTGACAGCCTCGCCCACCACTTCGTGGTCTTCAAGGCTTTTCCAGCCCTGCGAGAAATAGGGGCCGATATCGTCACGCACCCGCTCCACCAGTCCCTCAGCCTCGATGATGCGGAGATTTTCCAGCGCCGCGGCGGCGCAGACGGGATGGCCGGAATAGGTGAAGCCGTGGTTGAAGTCACCGACCTCTGATAACATCACCTGCGCTACCCGGTCCGACACGATCACGCCCCCGATCGGCAGATAACCTGATGACAGGCCCTTGGCGACCGGAGCGAGATCCGGCTCGACGCCAAAATGCTGATAACCGAACCATGAGCCGAGACGCCCGAAGCCGCATATCACCTCGTCGGAGACGAGGAGGATGTTGCGTGCCTTGCAGATGCGGGCGATTTCAGGCCAGTAGGTCTCCGGCGGCACGATCACACCGCCGGCACCCTGAATGGGCTCAGCCACAAAAGCCGCAACATTCTCCTCGCCCAGCTCATCGATTTTTGCGTTCAGTTCGCGCGCGACCTTCAGGCCGAATTCGGCCGGGGAGAGATCCTCACCCTCGGCATACCAGTAGGGCTGGCCGATATGGGCAATGCCTTCGATCGGCAGGTTACCCTGCTCATGCATCCATGTCATGCCGCCGAGAGACGCGCCCGCCACCGTCGAGCCATGATAGCCGTTGCGTCTTGCGATAACCTTCGTTTTCGCGGGATGGCCAAGCGCCTTCCAGTAGACCCGCGCCATGCGGAACCAGGTGTCGGTGGCTTCCGAACCGGAGTTGGTAAAGAACACATGGTTCATGCCCGGCCCGGCGCGAGAGGCGATTTTTTGGGCCAGAAGGGTCGCGGGCTGCGTGGTGGTGCCGAAAAAGGCGTTGTAATAGGGCAGCTCGTTCATCTGCCGCTGCACGACATCGGCGATTTCGCGGCGTCCGTAACCGATATTCACACACCACAGGCCGGCAAAAGCGTCGAGATATTTCTTGCCGGTACTGTCATAGATGAACACCCCCTCAGCCCGCTCGATGATGCGAGTGCCGGCCGCATTCAGCTTGCCCATGTCGGAGAAGGGATGAAGATGATGGGCGGCATCGATGGCGGCGAGGTTGGAGAGAGACGTGGAGATTTCATTCATGACAGATCGCACTCCCATAAAGCCAACGGCGCTTGCGCCGTCACGCCCGCCGAACATGGCCGGGCGGCTCCGATTTGGCAAGGCCGGAGGTTTTTAGGGGGCAAGTTCCCTGGCTGGACGTTGCGGCGAACTTCTTCTCCCCGGCGGGGCGAAGAAACAAGCGGCGATCGCCCAATTCACAGGCGGTTGCGTTATGCGAAAAACGCCCGTCCCACCAGCACCTTAAGCTCACCCGCATGGACCTCCAGCGCCACATCCCGTTCCATCGGCAATAATTCGCCATCGATCACGCAACGCACGTCGTGGCGTTTTTTAGGGAAATGAAGCTCCACGTCCGTCACGGTCATGGCGGTCACCGCGGCGTTGTCCTTGAGCTTGCCGCGCAGGATATCGAAGGCGAGTTTTGCAACGCCGGAGGGACGTAGCGGGTCCGTGAGATAGAAACCGAGATGACCGCCAGAGACATTATCCGCCACCAAGAGCGAATTCTGACCGAACTCGTTGTTGGAAACCGAAATAGCCGAGACCTTGCGATGCTGCGTTTCGCCGTTCACCGTATATTGCACCTCAAAGACGGGTGGATTGAGGATGACGTTGACGGCCGCACGGATGCTTGCCTTGATCTTGCCGAGACGGGAGGCGAAGGCGAGGTTGTTGCGATACCGCACCATGCGTGAGTGCAGGCCCGCTGAAAACTGGTGGACGAAGAGCCGGCCATTGGCGCTGGCGATGTCGACATTGGCAATTTCGCCATGCGCCAGCGTGTCCAGCACCTGGCGGATGTCGAGCGGCAGCTTCAGCGAGCGGGCGAAGAGGTTCATGGTGCCGGCGGGCACGATGCCCAGCGCGATGCCGTTTTTCCAGGCGATGGCCGCGGCGGCGGAAATCGTGCCGTCGCCACCGCCGGCAATGATGCCCTCTATGCCCGGCTCCTCGGCAGCGCGCTCCATCTCCTCGACGATATCCTTTCCGGAAACCAGCCGGCAATCGATCTCGTGGCCGGCGCGGGTGAAGACCTCGCGCGCGTCGTTGCAATAGGCATCCATGTCAGTGGTTCGAAAGGTGCCGCCGTCACGATTGAAAATTGCAATGAGCTTCATGTTTCCAATCCGATTGAGGAATGCAGCCGCGCGTAAATGTCTCTCATCATATAGGGTTCCAAACACCATCGCGTGAAGATGTTCTTTTGCCGAGAATCGCTCTACCGCAACGCATCATTTCATGTTAGGGGTCACTTAAGGTCATTTTCATGACCGCACATCTCCAGTCAGGGCAGACCGTTCCCATGCGGTCTTGCCCTTTTTTCTGTTGGGTCCTCCCATCTCAGGTCAGCATGAGCCAGTCGACAATGTCCGAAGCCCGCCCTGGCGCGGAAACCGAAGCCGTTTACGCGACCGAGCCGGCTGTCGCGCTTTCGCCTCTC